>JAYSKW010000754.1:0-6058 GCA_043726085.1 Limnoglobus sp. | reverse complement strand
CTTCAACAAACTGCAACAACAGTACGAAGACAGCCGCCGCGAATCGTTCGTTGCCGGGGCATTACTCCTGACGGCCACGGCACTGGCCACGCTGTTCGTCTATCGATTCCTGATGCGCGAGCGGCACCGCGAAGTCGCACGACTGACGGCGATAGCCGAGAAGGAACACCGCGAACTGGAGCTACTGCAATCGTTGTGGAAGCAGGATGAAGCCGAGAAAGCGCGACGCGAACTGAAGGGGAAATTACTTCAGCAGCAGCTCGAAACCGCAGATTTGTCGCGGCGCACGGCCGAAGCAGAGAAGGCCGCGCTCGAGATGAAATCGCAACTTTACGCGAGCATCGGCATCATGGCCGGCAGTTACGCGCACAACATCAAGAACCTGCTCGTGCGCCCGAACGATCTCCTCGTGCGCTGCATCGATGCCAACGGATTGTCCGGCGAACAGGAAGGCATGTTGCACGAAGTCCGCTCGACGCTCGGCACCGTGACCGAGCGACTTCAGCAGATTTTACGCACAGTCAGCCGCAACCCCGGCAACGCCGAAGTCGCACGAATCGACCTCAACCCGCTGATCCTCGCGACGGTGCAAACGTGGTCCGAAATGGCTTGGGACAAGTGGAAAGTCCGCATCGTCGCGGACATCGACCCCGGCTCGCTCGAAATCGACGGCGACTTGTCGCACCTGCAACAAACGATCGAGAACCTGATCTTCAACGCACGCGATGCGACGTTCGAGATGCGGAATCACCTGCGCGAAATTGCACGTAAGGAAAACGCAATCGACCCGATCATCCGCAAACAACGGCTCATTGAGGCCGCATCGTGGAAGGGCGAAATTACGCTAGTCACGCGACGAACGACGGGGAACGCGGTCCTCGAAGTGAGCGACAACGGTATCGGCATGACCGAAGCCGTGAAGGCCAACTGCCTGCGAACGCACTTTACCACGAAGCGCGATAACGCTTTGTACGAAGGCTACAGTGCGGGTATGGGCCTCGGGTTGTCGTTCGTCGCCGTGGTGCTCGAACACCACCATGCGACGCTCGAAATCGAATCCGAACCGCTGAAAGGCGCGAGCTTTCGCGTCGAGTTCCCAATGCCCGCCGCGAAGTGATTACACTTTCTCCGGCAACGTCCAGTCGATGGGTAACAGGCCTTTGTCAGCGAGTTGCGCGTTGATCTTCGAGAATGGTTTGCTGCCGAAAAAGCCCGCGTTCGCCGACAGTGGCGACGGGTGTGCCGACGCGATTACGGCGTGTCGCGTTTCGTCGATCAGCGGACGTTTCTTCTGGGCGTATCCGCCCCATAACACGAACACCACGGGCGTTGTTTTCGCGTTCACGGCCTTCAGCGTGGCATCGGTGAATTTCTCCCAGCCCTTGTTGGCGTGCGAGTTCGGCGTGCCCGAGCGTACCGTGAGTACCGCGTTCAGCATCAAGATTCCTTGCGTCGCCCACGATGCGAGGTAGCCGTGCTTCGCGGGTGCGATGCCGAGGTCCGATTGGCGTTCCTGATAGATATTGCGAAGTGACGCGGGGATCGCCACGCCGGGCCGCACCGAGAAACACAACCCGTGCGCGTGGCCGGGCGTCGGGTACGGGTCTTGCCCGAGCAGCACGACTTTCACGTCGTCCAACGGCGCGTAGCGGAAGGCGTTGAACACGTCGGCTTCGGCAGGGAAAATCTGGTTCGACTGACGCTCCGCTGTCACAAACTCTTGCAGCTTTGCGAAGTACGCTTCCCCAAACTCCGCCGCCAGCGCCGTGGCCCACGTGGTGGGGAAACCGACAGGCGGCTCGATAACCGCGATCGGTTCTTGCACATCGAACAGGCTCGGAGTTTCGTTTGTGTTTTTCTTCGCCACGATGTTTCCCTCGATTATTTGAGCATCTTCAGCACGTCGGCTGCGCTGGCCGCGTGTGTTATTTTCAGTTCTGGTGTCGCTTTTAACAACGCAAAGACGCTGCTGGCTGGCCGGTAGTTTGCGATCATTTCGGCTTCGGTAAAAGGCTTTCCGCCACCGTGAACCGCACCGGCGATCACGACCCGTTTCGGTGCCGCGAGTGCTGCCAGGTGTGCGACATCGCCGACGTCGCGAAGGATGTTAGGTGCCATCAATCCGAGTCGCTGACCGACGTATGGCTCGTCGGAAATGTAACTCCCGAGCGAGCCAACTGCGGCAATTTTCGCGATCCGTGGCTCGATCGCCCCCACCGCGAGTGCGACCAAACCGGCGGGGCCGTCGCCGATGATTGTCACGTCTTTCGGCAAACCCTCGGTGGCCTCCAAGTAGTCTAATAGCCGCACGACATCGAAGGTCCACTGGCCGAGTAGCGGGCGACCGAGCCACAGCGACCACTCGGCCGAATTGTGGTCCGGCGCACGGCCAATCGTATCCCCCGCGATGCCCATTCCGCGCAGGTCGAAGGTAATGAGGTTGCCACCCGCAGCACGCACTTCCTTCGCCAGTTCGCTTTTCGCGGCGACATCGCGCCCTTGGAAATTCAGCAGAATCGTCACTGGTTTCTTCGGGTCGTACTCGCGCAAGTCGGCCGTCAACAACAGTCCTGGCTCGGGTGCGAACCGCATAATCTTCGCTTCGATTTGTACTTGCTTCGGCAACTTCGCACGATCCGGGAACCCGCCGAACACCGTGTTTACGAGTGTCTTTCGCATCGTCACGCTCGTCGTCGCCCACTCGGCGGCCGTCTTGGGTGGCACTTTTTGTTCCAGTAATTTCGTGCCTTCCGCAGCTGCGAATTTCGGCAGTGTCAGCCAGTTGTCAGCACGGGTCGTGCCGGGGAAACAGCGAATGTCTTCCGGTGCTTCCGGGCGGATTTCCGGGTCGCGAATCGGGCTGCCATCGCCCTCGCTTTTCAGGTGAAGCGTCATCCATCCGTACATCGCTTCGCGCATCGCCTGGTTGTAATCGTGGCCGCTCTCGAAGATCGCGTGGCGCAAATTCGCTTTCTTTCCAGCGATTTCAAACACCGGCGTGGCTTGTGCGATCGACTTCTTCGCTTGCTCGACGGAAAACTGATACGCATCTTTCGTCGCGCTGACGACCATCAGCCCGCGTGGTGCCGTCAGGCTGAGTACGCCCCATTCTTCGGTGTAGGTGAGCGCGCCGGGCACGACTTCGCACAGGCAGCACGCGGTTCGCAAGTAGGCTTGGTAGTTGCCGACGGAACAGACCGGCACGGCGGCACTCAGGCGTTCGTCCCACGCCCCGGAGTACATGCTCTGGTTGCCGCCACCGCTCGCGCCGGTGATGCCGATCTTCGCGCCGTTCACTTCGGGCCGGGTTTGCAGGTAATCGACCGCCCGCATGTTCTCGTAAACTTGGATGCCCAAGAGCGGCTTACCGATTGGGTAAAGCAGCGCGCCGGCCATCTCGCCGTGGTACTCGCCGAGTGCCTTGCCGATGCCGCGTTCGCCCGCACCGAAGGCATCGACGCACAGCACGAAGAAGCCGAGCTTCGCCGCACCGATGCAGCGTGCCTGTACGACGGGGTCTTGCTTCGCGCCTTTCCAGTGGCCGTGAACTTGCAGAATGGCGGGCAGTTTGCCCTTCTTTTCCGGCACGTACGCATTCGCAGTCATGCGAACGCCGGGCATCGATTGGAAGCTAATTTTTTCGAGCGTGTAACCATCGCGTTTGAGTTCGCCGTGCTTTTGGACATCGAGCGGGCACGCCACTTCGGGAAATCCGCCCCACGATGCCAGCAGTTTCTCGCGCAGTTCGCCACGCTGTTTTTGCCACTCCGCCAGCGTCGCAGGCGGCTTGTCGTTCGCTCGCAGCGCAACCGCCTGCGCCGAAATGAAGTCGCGAAAATCGGGGTCGGCGGCCACGAGCGGGTACGTGAGTGACAACGCGATGACACTAGCGAACAGCGTACGGAACATATGGAAAATCTCCCGGAGAACCCGGTACGGTGGGTGCGACAACACGAGTGTGGCGAATAGCGACACGAAACGCAAGCACGAATCCTGTTAGCCCGACGCGCAAGCGAGGGATTGTTATCTTTCAATGATGGCCAGCATATCAATGTGGGTTCCCCTCGCTTGCGCGCTTGCGCGTCGGGCTAACAAAACCGTTCGGGCGACGTTCGAGTCGCGGCATCGAGTTTCTCAAGGGTTTACCTTGCTTGCGCTGCGGGCTGGCACGATAACATGCCAATCACCCCGCTTAACTGACAGAGCGCAAGAACAATTCTTCCAGCGTTTCGTCGTCGCGGAGTAGTGCGCGGATTGCGACTTCGCTCAGGTCGGCCATCTTGTAGAAGTTCAAGTTCGACCAACCCGGCGGTACGGTGACGCGCCATTCGCCGTGGCCGTTGTCGGCGAGAATACTGACGCCTTCGCCCTCTAGCTCTGTTCGGAAACGGGCACCATCGCCCAAAATGCGTATGCGGAACCGGTCGTTCCGTATCGCACACAATTCCGCCACGGTGCCTTGCCCGCGCAACTGGCCGCCCGCCATAATCACGACGCGTTCGCACACCGCTTGCACATCGGCGAGCAAGTGCGTGGACAAAATGATTGACTTGCCATGTTCTACGCCGAGTTCGCGAATGAGCTTGAGCATCGCATCGCGGCCCGCCGGATCGAGGCCGCTCGTCGGTTCATCGAGTAGCAATAGCGGCGGATCGTGGATGAGTGCCTGTGCGAGTTTCACGCGTTGTTTCATGCCTGCGGAATAGTCTTCGACGCGGCGGTAACGGGCTTCTTCGAGTTGCAGGTAACTCAACACTTCGTGCGCCCGGCGTTGCGCGTGGCGGCGTGGCATTCCGCACAGTTCCCCGGCGAAACTGACGAACTCGATCCCGGTCAGGCCGGGTACGAGTGCCTCGGCTTCGGGCATGAATCCGATCTGCCGGCGGAGCTGCCAGTTGTTTGCGGCGTCGCGGTCACCACCGAGCGATTGATCGAGTACGCGACCAGTGCCACTCGTCGGCGCGATCAAGCCCATGAATATTTTCAGCAGCGTCGATTTGCCCGCGCCGTTTGGGCCGAGCAAGCCGATGCGGCCGTGCGGGAGTGACAGCGTGAGATCGCGAATGGCCGGGAAGCCGCCGAACTCGCAACGCAGATTTTGCACTTCAATGAGCGGTTGCATCCGTGCCTTGGCTTGCAGAATCAGGTGGTGTAATCGGCGTTCAGCTTGACGTATTCTTCGGTGAGGTCGCAAGTGTAAAACGTGCAGGCCGCGCTTCCGAGTGTGAAGCGGAGATCGATGGTGATGTCGCGATTCGACTTCAAGTACCCCGAGACAGCCACCGCGTCGAACGGCAACGGCCGCCCTCGCTCGTAAAGCGAGAACGGCCCGACGTGCAGATACGCGATGTCGGTTTCCTCGAACGGCACCCCGGCATAACCGGCGGCGGAAACGATACGACCCCAGTTCGGATCGGCACCGTAGATCGCGGTTTTCACGAGCGCACTTTCCGCAATCGCCTTGGCGATCGTTCGCGCTTCGTTGAAACTGCGGCAGCCATCGACGTGAAGTTTAATGAGGTGATTCGCACCCTCGGCATCGGCGGCAATTTGCTGCGACAACGATTCGCACGCAGATGTCACCGCATCGCCAAACTCGGCGAGCGCTGACCCACTGAGCGGCGGCCCCGTGCCATTTGCCAGCAGGAAGACCGTGTCGTTCGTGCTCGTGTGTCCTTCGACCGATATGCAGTTGAAGGTCGTTTGCACTGATTTTGTCAGGATTTCGTGGAGATCTTTCGGATCGACCGCGACATCGGAAAACAGGAAGCCGAGCATCGTCGCCATGTTCGGGCCGATCATCGCGGCCCCTTTCGCGAAGCCGGTCAGCGTGTGGTCGCCGATCTCTCGCGTCACGGTTTTGATTTTCGTGTCGGTCGTCAGAATCGCTTTGGACGCCAAAAACAAGCCATCGATACCGGGCCGCGCGGCAGCCACCGCTTTCGGTATCCCCGCTTCGAGAATCGCCATCGGCAACAGCCGCCCGATCACTCCCGTGGATGCGACGAGTACCTGTTGCGGGGAACACCCGACCCCGATTGCGGTCAGTTCTGCCATG
>JAYSKW010000753.1:0-1963 GCA_043726085.1 Limnoglobus sp. | reverse complement strand
GTATATCAAGCGATACATCGAAGAACGCGAACTGACACTCGTACTGCTCGTCGATGTTTCCGCGAGCCAGCGATTCGGCACGGGGGCGTATCAGAAGCGCGCGGTGGCGGCCGAAGTGGCGGCGCTCATCGCGTTCTGTGCCATCGGCAACAACGACCGCGTCGGGTTACTTGCGTTCACGGATCGCGTGGAACGATACGTCACGCCGAGTAAAGGCACGCGGCACGTCTTGCGGTTACTTCGGGACATTCTTTTCTTCGCCCCGGAACACCCCGGTACGAACCTCGCTGCGGCGCTCGATCATCTGAACAAGGTGCAGAAGCGGCGTGCGATTGTGTTCGTCGTCTCGGACTTTCTCGATGCGGATTTCGCCGACCCGTTTCGCCGGGCCGCACGCAAACACGACCTGATCGCGGTGCGGACCGGCGATGCCCGCGAGTATACGTTTCCCGCAACGGGACTGGTGCGGCTCGAAGATGCGGAGACTGGCGAACAACGCCTGATCGACACCGACAATCGCCGCTTCCGCGAACAGTTCGCCGCCAAATCGCAAGTGCGCCGAGATGCCTTCACGCAACTGACGCGCGCCGCACAGATCGACCTCATCGACCTCGATACCGATGGCAAACACCTCGATGCGCTGACGCGGTTCTTCCGGTTACGCGAACGTCGCCGGAGGGGGCGATGAACCCGCTTGCTGTCACGCTGACACTCGACAAAACCACCGTGCGACTTTCGGAATCGGTGACCGTCACCGCCACGTTGCAAGGCCACGCGCCGCTTATTGTGTCGCCACCGAAAGAATGGCTGCTCCCGGAATCGGCGGCGGCGTGGCGTATCCGCCCGAACGGCCCAGCCACGCTGGAAAAGCAGGCCGACGGGCAGGAACGCTGGGTGCAGACGTTCCGTGCGGACCCGTATCAGGCGGGGGAATTGCCGTTGGCGTTCGCACCGATCGAAGTGAGATCGGGGGCGATGGCGAAGTCGTTCGAGTGGCCGACGCACACGGTGAAGGTGCAAACGAGCATCACCGCCGCGAACGCTGCGGAGGCTCGGCCCATCACGGGAATCGAAGACGTACCGCCGGAAATCATCGACGATCGCGGACCGACGACCATCGCCATCGCGATGATCGGGCTAGCCATCGTGGCCGGATTGATCGCGTTCGCGTTGCGTCGCCGCAAGGCTGTCACGCCCACGCTTGCCGACACGGTGGCGCAACAACTCGATGCGCTCGAACGCAGCCACATCGCGGGGGAAATCGATGGACGCACGTTCGCGGAACGGCTATCGGAAATCGTCCGCGACTGGGTGCAATCGCGATTCGGGCTGCCCGCGAAACAGCAAACGACGGCCGAACTTACGGATGTTTCCACGAACTGGGACGAAAGCACGCGCGAGGCCATCCGAGAGGTGCTATCGATGTGCGACCGACTGAAATTCGCAGGTCAGGAACCGACTGCCGAAGAGTGCCGCGAGTTAGTAACGAATGCGCGAGCGATTTGCGGGGAGTGAATGCCCACGGACGATCGTCCGCGGGCGTTCCCGGTTTTAGACCAACAGGGCCTTGTCGGCGGCTTGTTGCAACGCTTGGTCGATCACCGACTTCAGTGCGATTTGAATATCCGCCTGATCGTACAGCGTGATGCCGTCTTTCTGGACGTTCAGCGCACCGGCGGCGGCCACTTTCGCCAGCCCTTCGATGATCTTCGTCTTGTCGCTCTTACCGTCGAGTAACGGCACCAAATGCCGGTCGAGGTCGTTCAGGCGAAGCACTTCGTGGCGTCGGTTCGTTACCGATCCACCGCGTGTGGCTTGCATCCGAGCCACGGGCCACGCGGTCGGCAACTCGCCGGGCGTCTTTGCGTACGTGATCGGCATTCCGTGCAGTTCGACGAGGTCCGAACTCATGTAGCAGTTCAAAAGCCCCATCGCGACGGTTTGCGTATCTTCGGCAATAATC
>JAYSKW010000752.1:0-18115 GCA_043726085.1 Limnoglobus sp. | reverse complement strand
CGACCGTCGATTTCTCGACGACCGTGACGCGCCAACCGGCCCGCGTTAAGTAGTAGGCACACGCCGTGCCGATGACCCCACCACCGACGATCACCACCGTTCGCACATTCATCGATCGCACCGTAAAAAAAGCGGATAAGAACCGTCATTCTTATCCGCTTTTGAAGCTGTGGCTATCGCGACACCTGATGCGGCTGGAAGTGATTTCATTTCAAATGAAACGAAGTGTCAATTCTTATCTTAATTCTGGTAGCCGCAGGTCTTTAGCCTGCGCGGGGGCAAATACCCTAAAAAACCAGTCGTGGCGAGTCTTAGAGACGCGACGCGACCGTCATAATTCGTTCATTCCGGGCGCAGGAAACGTCGTGTTTCGCAGACTCACCACGACCCTCAGTCGTTGCCGGTGGAAGTCACGCAGGCTTAAGACCTGCGGCTACCAGAACAAGAGTCTCCCGAACACGCAGAGAGCGTTAGATTCAGCCGCGATTAATACAGTTTACGACTTCTTCAAAGCCGGTGCTTGTGCGGGTTTCGGTGTGGGTGCCGTCGTCAGCGGGAAGTCGTCGGTGCGGAACGGGACGGCGGGCAAGCCTGCTTTATTCCCGAAGTTCAGCGTCGGTTTCGCGAAGTTCACCCAGCCGTAGCGCACCGCTATCGGCTTCGCGATGTCGCCCGATGTGACGACGATCGTCTCGCCTTCGATCTTCGCCTTCGCTGGCTTGAAGACTTTGTCGTCGCCGCAAACGGTGAAGCCTACGAGTGTTTCACCGTTGGCGACGAGCCCACCACCGACGTGATCGAAACTCAAAATCGCGTGATCGCCATCGACCTTTACATTCTTGTAAACGGGACCACTATATTCGATTTTCTGGCCGTAAGCGAGCGCCCGTGCCGAGATTGCGAGCCGCACGCCGACGGGTTCTTTCTGTTGCGGGTGGATGTCGGTTTCATGGCCGGCATCGGTGATGATCGCGATCCCGACGTGTTTGAGAACCTTCGTTGCGTGGAATTGCGAGTCGCGAAGTTCGGCATAATCGACGCCGCTAGAACCGCCGCGGAACGGCGCGAGTTGCACGCCGACGAACGGGAAGTCGTAACCCCACTGCTTGCGCCAGTCGGCGATCATCGCGGGGTACAACGTGTAATACTCGGCCGCTTTGCCCGCGTTCGACTCGCCCTGATACCAGATCGCCCCTTTAATTCCGAAGTGCTGGATCGGCGCGATCATGCCGTTGTATAGTGTCGTCGTGGTCGGCGAACTCGATGGATTCCCTGCCTTTCGTGGTTGTTGCGGGGCGGGCTTGCCGTCGGCCTTGGTTTTCTCGGCAGCGACTTTCCACGTTTCGAGTGCCTTCTTGTGTGCGGCCTCGATCTTGTCCGGGTCGTAGTTTTTCATCGTCGCGTCGTGTTGATCGACGTAATACTTGAGTTCTGGTTTTGCCAAAAGCGCCTCGCGGCTCGTCCACGACTGGCACGATGTGCCGCCCCAATCCGATGCGATCAACCCGACGGGCACGTTCAATTCCTTTTGAATATCGCGACCGAAGAAGTACCCGACCGCCGAGAAATCGGTGACGTTTTTCTCGTTACACTCGAGCCATTTCCCTTCTGTGTCCGACACGGGGAAATCGTATTCGGGCTTCGCGGAGGGGCGGTTTGGCACGGTGAACAAGCGGATATTCGCGTTCTTCGCAGCCGACGCGACTTTCTCGCTTTGCCCTTCATTGGTCAATTGTTTGACCTTCCACTCCATGTTCGATTGGCCCGAACAGACCCAGACTTCGCCGACGGCAACGTCTTTGAATTCGATCTCGTTGTTGCCTTGAATGCTCAGTTTCATTCCCGTGGCCGCAACAGATTTCGGCAACTTCACCGCCCACATGCCTTTGTCGTCGGCAGTTGTCGAAACGTCGCTTTTGCCGAGCGTCACTTTTACCTTTTCGCCCGGCTCAGCCTTACCCCAGACGGGGATTTCGATGCCGCGTTGCAGCACCATATGATCGGTAAACAGCGGGTGCGGTTGGACGTCGGCACGTGCCATCGTGCCAAGCGTGAGGGCGAAACCGACTAAAAACAAGCGACGCATGAGGGAGGCTCCAACAGGGGAACGTGGGAAGAATCGGCAGTGATAAAAATGTAATCGGAACGCCCGCGAGTTGCAACGATCAAACGGAGATTTGCACCAGAATCACGACGCCGCCGCAGTTCGCGAACGCAACGCTTCGAGGAATTCCGCATGTTCCGGCGACGCGATTCCATGCATCAGCGTCTGAAGCACCGCCGACATATCGGGTGCAAGTAGTGCCGTCGCGTTCAGCCAGAGTCCAGGGAACGCGACGCTTTTATGAATGCCACATTCGTCGGGTTGTTGCCGTACGAATAGGCCGTCGCGTAGCAAAAACCAATCGATTGCTTCGTCGTGGGTTCGCCACACGATATATTCTGTGACGCCGTTTCGCTGGTAGGCCAGCATCTTTCGATTGAGGTCGATGCTCACCGTCGTTGCGGAAATTTCAGCGATCAGTTCGGGCGAACCTTCGATGTAGCCATCGACGAAGGATGTCCGACCGCCGAATTCGGGCCGCACGATCATCGCAATATCGGGTTGCGGTTCGGTGTCGTCGTCGAGGCGAATTGTGGCGTTGTCGCCAGTATCCACGCCGATGGTGTGAATTTTGTACATGCTGAAAGCCAACATCATTTCGGCGTGCGGGCTGCCGTGATGCTCCCAACTGACGGGCATAGGCATGTAGACTTCCCCGTCGATGAGTTCGGCTTTTTTGACGTGCGGCATCGCGGCATAGCGTCGCTCGAACTCTTCGCGAGAGAGTCGGTCGCCCGATGCGAGTTTGGGCACGCTCCGAGAGTTAGCGAGTGTCGAACTCATGGGAACGGCTCGATGGGTAAAGTGGAAAGCTGTTCAAAGTTTGCGGGGCGTGCGCCGAGGACGATCCGCGTTTGCACGTCGTCGTTACCGCGGCGGACCGTCACTTGGATGATCGTACCGGGGCGCATACCGCCGATGAGTTGACGCACTTCACCAAACTCTTGTGGCTGAATCGGCCCGACTTTCACGAGCGAATCGCCCGCTTTCATACCCGCATTCGCGGCCGGCGTGTTCGGCTCGACGACGCTCAGTGTCATCGTGTCAACGGTCACCCGAATGCCCAGATAGCCTTGCCCGAACGGGTCCGGGGGCAGCGATTTCGGCACGGGGGCCGCCACCGCAGTGGCGGCAAAGAACATCGCGATCATCAATGACCGCACCATATCACGGCCTCCAGTGGACACAGATTACAGGCCGTAAAACTTCGCAGCGTTGTCGTGCAACAGCTTCTTCTGATCGGTCTCGGGGCGGCTTTTAATAATCACTTTTAGCGCCGTCAGCCAGTCCTTGTATGTTCCGGCGAGTAAAACCACCGGCCAATCGCCACCGAACATCACGCGGTCTGGCCCGAACGTGTCGAGAATGTGATCGACGACGGGGGCGATGTCGTCGGCCTTCCATTTGCCTTTTTCCCAGCCATTCGCGAGGAAGCCAGACACCTTACACACTGCATTCTTCTTTGACGCGATTGCGGCGGTGCCCTTCTTCCAGGCCTCGGTTTGGGCGGCGGTGAAGTTCTTGTTCGGGTTACCGCAATGGTCCAAAATGAACCGCGTGCCGGGGCACTCGTCGATTAGTTTCGCGAAGTCCGGCAGTTCGGCCGGGCGAAGGCACAGGTCGTAGCTCAGGCCGATGTCGCCCAGAAGCTGTATCCCTTTGACGAATTTCGGATCGAGGCAATACCCGGCGGGCGTGCTGTCGACGTGCAGCACCTGGCGGATGCCTTTGATGTACTTGCTACCCTTAAACGGCGCAACGTACTTCGCGAACCCGTCCGAGTTCGGTCGACCGGACACCACGGCGGCACACGTCGGCGTCTTTTCGCTCTTGCACAGTTCGAGCAGATAATCGACTTCCTTCTGCTGCTGTTCGGGCACCACGTCGACTTCCATGTACACCGCTTTCACGACGTTCAGCCCCTCGGTGGCGCTCGCGTATTCCTTCGGCGTGAAGTTGTGATCGAAATCGCTACCGGCCATCAGCCAGCCGAGTTTGAACTGCGTAAGATCCCACAAATGCTGGTGCGTATCGATCACGGCAGGCATAGAAGCGGCTTCCTCAGCGGTGAGAGTCGCCACCGCGAGCGGTGCGACGGCGGTTGCGGCCAAAAAGTCGCGACGGTTCATGTGCGGTCCTCGTAGAATTTCGTTTGATCGTAACATCTTGGCACTCTCTTGTGTAGTTTAACGCAATACGGTTGTCGCACCACCTGCTGTTTTTTATCGGAACCGATTCACCATGCCGTCGCGAGTTCTCATCACCGGGTCGGCAGGTCGTTTGGGCCGGGCCGCCGTCGCGGAACTCCTTGCCCGTGGTCATCACGTCATCGGTTTCGACCGCATTCCAACACCGGGACTTCCCGATTCGATCGTGGCGAACGTCACCGATGCGGCGGCACTCGAAGCGGCGGCAGTCGATGTCGATTGCCTCATCCATCTGGCCGCCTCGCCGGACGATGCGAAGTTTCCACGTGGCCATCCACCCGACGATGGCGACAATTTCATCGGCGAACTCGTACCGAACAACGTGATGGCCCCGTATTACGTGATGGAAGCGGCACGGAAAGCGAACGTCGGTCGCGTGATTCTGGCCAGCACCGGCCAAGTCGTCGATGGGCACCTTCACGCCGGTCGAATCCCAGTGAACGGTGCGACGCCACCCGATCCACGCTACCTCTATGCGTGTACCAAAGTCTTCCTCGAAGCGCTCGGGCAGGTTTACGCGAAACAACACGACATGACGGTACTGGCGGTGCGTCTCGGTTGGTGCCCACGCGACCTCGGTCAAGTTGCGGAGATTCAAGCCAGCGAACTCGGGCAGGATGTTTACCTCAGCCCCAACGATGCTGGCCGGTTTTTTGCATTAGCCATCGAAGCCACCGCGTTACCATCGTTCTCGATCGTCTACGCGACGAGCCAACCGACGCATCTAGTTCGTTACGATCTCGCGGAAACGACCCAACTCATCGGGTATATTCCACAAGAACGATGGCCGACGGGCAGTGCCGAATTCGGCACGGTTTCTCGATAACAGGAGATTTTCGATGGCTGTTCGCTTCATCATGATCGGCGGTTTTTTGGGTGCCGGGAAAACGACAACCCTCGCCCGGTTGGCGCGGACTTACCAAGAACGCGGGCACAAGGTCGGACTGGTCACGAACGACCAAGCGAGCGACCTCGTCGATACGAATTCGCTGCGTGCGCAAGGTTTTCGCGTGCAAGAAGTGGCTGGTGCCTGCTTCTGTTGCCGCTTCGACGAACTCGCCACCCGCATCGGCGAACTGCAAGAAGACGACTGGCCCGATATCATTCTCGCCGAGCCGGTCGGAAGTTGTACCGACCTCGTCGCCACCGTTGTGCAACCGTTGAAACACCTTTACTCCAGCCGATTTGAAGTCGCGCCGTACGCGGTGCTGTTCAAACCGAGCCACGGTTTACGCATCCTGAAAGGCGAACAAAAGTCCGGCTTCTCGCCGAAGGCCGCGTACATTTTCACTAAGCAACTCGAAGAAGCCGACGCCATCGTCATCAACCGAATGGACGAACTTTCGCCCGAATCCGCCGACGAACTCGTCGCACTGGTGACGGCACGCTACCCCGGCACGCCGGTCCTGCGCGTCTCGGCCACGACCGGCGATGGCTTCGAGCCGTTCATGGAATTGCTCGCCAGTAATGGCCAATTTGGCCGCAAAATTCTCGACATCGACTACGATATTTACGCCGAAGGTGAAGCCGAACTCGGCTGGTTGAACGCCAGTATTCGGCTCGAATCCGCGAAACCGTTCTCGCTCGATTCGCTTTTGATGGACGTGGTATCGCGGCTACACGAATTGTTGAACCGAACCGAAAGTGAAGTCGCACACCTGAAGGTGATCGGCCAAGACGATGGCGGCGCGTTCGGCGTGGCCAACGTCATCAGCAGCGTCAGCCCCGCCCAGCTTTCCCTACCATCGCATTGCCAAACATCAGCTGCCGATCTGATCGTCAACGCGCGTGTGGCCATCGACCCGAGCATCCTCGAAGCCGAAGTCCGAAAAATCGTCTCGCAAGAATGCGATCGCTTGGGGATCGCGCCCACATTTCGACAATCGCAAAGCCTACGCCCCGGTCGCCCCACCCCCACCCACCGCTACGCCGAAGCGCGATAAACTCTACTCGACCGCAACCACCTCGCCACCCGCACGGGTCGCGAGTGCCGGCATGATCGCGTTGGCGGTGTAGCGCAGGAGTCGCACGCTGCCATCGGCGAACGCGAAGTTCGCACCGCCAGTGTGCGGACTCCAAAAGTGAAACATGCCGCACGGGTCGTTGAACCCGCTCGCCGCCATGAACGGATAATTCCCCGGCCCGCACGGCGAGCCACTCACGATCGGCTGCAAGTTCGGCTCGCGCACGCCAAGCACGAGATCGGCAGAGCCGGTACCGTTCTGCCCCAACCCCGCATACCACCAACCGAAGCGATTTTCGTGGCTCGGCGGCCGCTCGCCGAGCATCAGCGTGTTGCTGGTTCCGTCGGTCGCGTCCAGCAATCGATGGCGACTATCCTGGTACAACAAGCCATCTTTCGACGTGGAATTGGTACCCGCAACGCCGAGATAACTGAGAAGTGCAACGAACTTCATCGTACCCGGATCGATCTGCGTACTGCGCGTACGGTCGTCCGAAGGACAAATGAATGCAGGGACGACAGTACTGAACGGAGTGTGCGGCGGATCGACGAATGGATTGGGAGTCGTGCGAAAAGCATTTTGCACGACGCTACTCATACCGGTTTGTTCGATCTCGGGCAATATCGACATCGTCCAGCCGGTCCAGGGCATCCGGTCTGCATTCGTCGTAGAGCGATGCCCTGGCGGCAACGTACCACGGCTATCGTGATAGTTGTGCAACGCCAACGCGAGTTGCTTCATGCGATTTTGGCAATCGAGCCGCGCCGCCGCGCCGCGTACATTCTGTACCGCCGAAAGTGTGAGACCTATCAAAATGCCAATGATGGCAATTACTACCAAAAGTTCGATGAGTGTAAACGCCGTCTTTCTATTCCGTTTCATAAAATCACAACTTTCTGCGGCGTAGTCGTACAGCAATCCCAACTGTAACCAACATGATGAGAAAAGCAGAAGCGAAATAGATCCAACGTCCGCTACTCGATGGTACCGTGCTTTCAAAATCTTTCAGACCATATTTCGACAAGAGGAATTCGGAAGACGGGTGGCTTACTACTTTTGTTTCGACGATTTCCACAGTCGAGAGCATCTTTTTTTGTTTGCCTGGCTCTGTGATATAAAATACGTTGTTGGATTTCGGATACGCATTCGCGTCGTATTCACACATTTGGTATAGTGTAAATTTGTTTTTGACGTCGTAATTCCCTGAAGTGTTGAGAAGTATGTACTCCCCATTTGTAAACGTCCGATACGAGGGCGTTTCAGTAGTTTTTGAATCGGATCGCAATTCGACTTTGATTGTATCGCCTGCGGTAAACGTAAGCATTTTCGATGCTTCCGGGGTGGCTTGAGGATCGGTGATGTATTCTGCAATTGTCTTCTTGGGCATTCCATAACTAAACAAGCCGATGCCGATCGATTCAAAAGAATCGTCCAGATGATGCCAATACGGCTGAATATCGCTCGCTAATACTGGCAGCTCGCCATAATTCGTCAATACTGTTTTCCCACTGGTATCGATGCTCATTTGCGAGAGACAGCGTCTATTCAGCACGGTCACTCGTTTGTTTCCCGTCGCGACATTCTTGGTGGTTAACGTGAATTCGAGCTGATTCGATTTCAGTTCAATAGTACTAAATAAAATCTTTTCGTTCGATGGACTGTACGTAAAATTGTTTGCTAAAACGAATCGGTCTCGGAAAAGGAAATTATGACTGGGCGTCAGCGAATCGCCGAACGCTTTTTGGATGTATTGGAGATCGACGGTTTTGTTTTGCCCGCTAACTGGCAATTCTGCGATTTCAACGCATAACACAACCATCAGAAATCGGGTGCAGATTTTTGACATGGGTCTCACTTTTTGCACAGAACGAGTGCCGAACAAATTCCACATGCTGGAGCCGAATGAATCCAGCATGCGATAGAGAATGGCTACGAACAAGTACATGTAAGCGTGGACGTGAACCCGAAGATGTCACCTCCGATAAGTTTATTCAGACATCCGCATGGCGTCGTTGTCGACGAAGTACACATGGCTCCGGGGCCACAAAGGATAGTACCAGGCGTTGTTGCACATGCGGAAGAGGGCGTACACACGATGGGAGCCGGTCCTCCGAAAAAGTAGTACAAGCCGCCGCCAACAACCACAACAACCACAACGACTCCACCAATCACCAACGGAGCGACGGCTTGTGCCTTTTGGGGATTGTGAGTCGCAAGTCCCAAGGCCAGCATCATCGTGCAGATCCCTGCGCTCGAAAACCCGAACATTTTCAACAACTTCATCATCACAAAATCCTCCCGCACCAGGCTGGCTGACGGCGCATCACCGCGCGATGCATCTGGCAGACAGTCGCAAGTGTATCGTCCGGGTCGCACTATCCGACCAGAGCATGGCAGATCGCTCGAGTAGAACTGAGGTCGCCGGAGCTTGTAGTCGTATTTTAATTGCAACTTGCATCCCTGGAGTAATTGTCACTGGTAGATTCTCTACAGTCGAGCAATTACAGTCCGTCGTTCCACCGTAAATCGTAATCGTACGATCAGAAATGTTTTGAATCGACAATTCTTTAGAAATCGTCTCACCGACAAACACATCGCCAAAATCAATGGCTTGTGGAGTGACGATGACAGCGTCACCACGTATCGTTGCAATCGCTATCTTCGTAGTTCCGTAATTCCAATCGATGACTGTCGTCCACATCGCGAGTGTCGTAGCGTAGCTGGCAAAAAACGCAAATGCCGTACTCGACTCCACGAATCGCGATTTCCGCGATGTGCCGAATAGTAACAATATTGCTGTAATGTCGAGCACCAAAGCCTGCCACGGCTTGACGGAAATGGCTCCAAAAAAATCGCAATATTCGCGGCCGATCCACACTCCCCAGAGATTCGCTAGTGCGAAAGCGACAAACGATATAAGAGAAACGA
Organism: Limnoglobus sp.; assembly: GCA_043726085.1. GTDB lineage: Bacteria > Planctomycetota > Planctomycetia > Gemmatales > Gemmataceae > Limnoglobus. Next base: position 8,912 of record JAYSKW010000752.1, on the reverse strand, counting down.
GTTGAATGGCGTGTCTGGCATACCCACTAATTAACCAAGTTCCGAGCAATAGTACATAATGTATCGTTGCGATGTTAATCCAGAGCGCGGATATGCCAAATTTACTTTCTGGAGGTGTTTGTCCATATAGGGCAGTCGATCCTGACGCAACAAGCAATATCGCACCAAACGCGACTTCAACGACGCGCCGAAGCGCTCGGCGATTCGGCTGTTCGGCTGTTCGCGGATCTGCTGCGGATTGAGCATCCATAACGATGTCATTTCCACGTGGGGAAGTTTGTGGTTGAAAGAAGTGTAACCGAGCGAGATAGCGATTGCAAGAGCCAAGATCGAAATAATCGGAGATTTTTTTCGGGAGCGGGGAAGTGTCGGATAATCCGTCATCCATGCGATTGTGAACAGTCAAAAAATCGCAGGCGATGCTACGTAAGTCGACTTTTGCATCGTGCACGGAGTGACATAGAAGTGCGCGCAAATGACATAGAAGTGCGCCCAAATGACATAGAAGTGTCGATGTCGGTCGATTTTCGGTCGGGTTTGGTCGATTTTTGACCAGTAATTTCGGCTGATGCGAAATCGAGAGTTTCGACGCAAACCGCGACAGGATTACAGGATACCGCAAACCCCCCCGAATCGCATCGGCGATTAGCGATCAAAAAAGGGCATTTTGAGACTCCAAAACACCCGAAAACACGGTTTTAGAGTGTCCGCAATTGTGACTTACGACGATTCTGATTGGCCGAAAGCCTTACTTCTTCGCTTCTTTCGGCCCGAGTAACATCGCCAGTTTGTCTGGGTTTTTGCAGATATGTTCGCCGACGCCGCTGAAAAAGAATAGGAGTTGTTCGGACCCTTGCTCTGCCATTTTCGGGGCGGCGGGGCCAGCCATTCGCAACAGGGCACTGGCGGCGAGGCTGTCCGAATGGAAGTACACCGAGACTTCGGGCGTGACGGTGACGATGCCGGCTTTTTCAGTCGGTTTCATCGGGAAGCGCACGATGGCGACGACCTTCACGGGGATCAACGGCAACAGCGTCGCCGCCTTCACTTTGCCCGTGGCGTACCAGATCAGCCCGCCGTTAAATTTGCCGACGACTTGCCACGTCAATTCGCTGCCATCTTCGATCCAGGTGAACTTGCCATTGCCAGCATCGGCGATCTCGACGCACGGGACATTCAAGCGTCGCCAAGCGAGTGCGGTGCGGTCCGGGTGATCGAGTAGCCATTCGTAAACCGTCGCGTGAACGGTCGATGGCTCCTCGGTGTACTTCGCGAAAAGCGTCGGTTTCGACATGATTTTCGCCACCGTATCGCGATGGGTGACAGCCACCGCATCGAGTACGGCGTTGCGCTCGGCCGACGCAGTCGACGGCGAGTTCGATTTCGCGGCACGCACTTGCGCGGTGGCGGTACCTGCACCGATACAAGTCGCAATCGCGACGATACCCAACCTTGCGAAGGTCATAGACACCTCGTCGGTCTCGAGCGAAACCCTTCATCTAGCATTACTTATATCGTGCATCTTCCCCCATCGTCATGAAGCAAACTTCTCGTTCGTTACTCTTCGATTTCGTCCTGGATTTTGACGACGACGGCCGTTTTGGAGCCGTTATTTTTGTTTTCGGTCTGCCCGCCGAAGTAGATCGTCCGCTTCGCACCGGTGGCATCGCTAACGAGAATTGGTGTCGAACCGATCTGCACGTTCTTCTTCGTGTGCTCGGCGAGATCGCGGGACCAGAATGGGTTGCCCGTTGTGGGGTTCAGGCAGACCGCGCGGCCTTCGAGTGACACCGCATAGACGGCGAGCGTGGCGGCCCCGTTCGCGTATTGTGCCAGTACCGGCCCCGATGCGAACGCCGTGCCGACGCCCCGCTTCCAACGGAGTTTGCCCGTCGCGCGATCCAGTGCATAGAGTGAGCCATCTTTGCAACAGGCGTAAATCGTGCGTTTGTCGGCGGCGAGTTCGGTGTGGACCGATTTCGCAAGATCGTACTGCCAAAGCTTCGTGCCAGTCTTTGCGTCGACGCAAATCACCGCGCCTTTGGCTTCCTTTTCAGGTGGAACGCCAGCTTCGGGTTCGGTGGAAAGATCTTCGCTAAGGTTGCCCGTGCCGAGGCCGAAGTAGACTTCGTTACCCCGCGCGAGTGGCGAACCGAACGAACGCAACGGCACCGGTAGCCGCCAAAGTTCCTTGCCAGTGGTCGCATCGGCGGCCAGTACCGCAAGCGTTTGATAGCCGCTGCCGAAGAATACTCGCGAGCCATGAACGGTGGGCGGCGTGTCGATGTGCAGCTTGTTTTCGTTGCCCTGAAAGTGCCAGACTTCCTTGCCGTCTTTCGCGCTGACGCAGTAGATGCCATCGTCCCCCGCCGAGAAATAGACGCGGTCGTTCGCGATTCGTGGCGTGCCTTCGGTGTGGCTCGTCGTTGCGGCGTTCCAGATTGGTTTGCCCGTCGTGGCATTGAGCGCGAACAGCTTGCGGTCCGAATCGGTGTGCAAGCCTTCGCCGACGAACACGGTGCCGCCGGCAACGGTTGGGGTGCAATAGACGGGCTTCATTTCGCCATCGTTGTTAAACTTCCAGACGACTTTTCCCGTTGCAGCATCTGCACAAATGACGCTGCCCGTGGTGGAGAATCCGCTCTGCTTCATCGTGCCAAAATAGATCCGGCCCTCGCTGCCCAGCGCGACGCCGGAGAGCACTTCCGTGGCTTCGTCGAAGCTTTGTAGTTCCACATCGATGAGCTTCGGCCCCACGGAAGATTCGAGATTTGCCGCGTCGCCGAGTTCGGTTGTTGCGATGGCATTCACTGCCGTCGTTGGCCACGTTGTGTAGAGCATCGCGCCGCTAAATACGAGTAACCCGAGTAGACCTGCTGCCTCGCCCGAAAGGCTAAGCAAAGTGCGATTCGGTTCTAGAGCACTGGAAGAATCGACGCGACGGGTGAGGACGCGGTAGATGGTGTAGAGCGTTGCGGCGATGAGGCCGAAGCCAACGGCGGTCATTTCACGGCCCGGTAAATCGAACAAACTGCTGCGTCCGAAAATCCAGCCGAGTAACGCCAACACGATGGCGGTGCCGAGTGTGAGGCCGACCAGCCAGACGCATTCGCGGCGCGATGGCGAGGAGGTGACGGATGGGTCGCTCGCCGCGAGTTTGCGGTAGCGTAAACCTGCCCAAAGTAAGCCGGCAAGGATCATCGCGATGAGATAGCCGAGGAACGCCGAGGTGCCGAACCAGCGCGTATCGGGCAGATATTCCCTAAGAAAATAGTAAGCGAACGCGAATGTGCTGTTCGTACTCGACACGACGAGGAACGCCCGCCAGCGCTTCATGCTCATCGCGAGGCGTGCGAAGACACCGGGGAAGAATGCGGCAATAATCGCGAGTGGCCCGACGAGAATGAACGAGGGGATCACGCCGAAAAGCGTTGGCGTGTACTGGCGGTTCGGTAACTGTAATTGGCTTTTCTTCTCGGGGAGTGGCCCGTAACCGGCGGGTTCTTTTTCGTCGGGTGCGGGTGGCTCGGCTTTCCCGGCGAGTGCTTTTTCGAGCACGTCTTTCAACTCGGCGGTGGTGCCCTTAAAGGTACGGCGGAAGTACGGCTCGCAGTGTAGGAACGCCCAACGCACGGATTTGCCGTCGGCGTCTTCGCTCCCTTGCATCTGGAACCACGTGCCCTCCAGATAGCCGAATACCTGATACGTTTTGCCTTCCTTCGTTGCGAACAAAATGAGCTTCCGACCCGGTGCGAGGCGTTCGAGCATGACCTTCGCGTGGTCGTCCTTCTTGGCGAAACTATCGCCTTTGAGGTTCACCGGTAGCGTTTCAAACTCGAACTTGCCTTTGAGATTTTCCTTGAATTGCAGCGTCATCGAAGGCTTGTCGGCGTCGATCTTCTCGACCTCGGCCGTGAAGATTAGCTTCGTGCCTTCGACGACTTCCTTGAGTGGTGTCAGCTTTTTGATCACCGCGAAACACGGCGTTGTCACGATTGCCATCACGCACAGTGCGGCAGTCCAATAAGAAAGAGTTAATCGCACGGGGTTCCCTCCGGTTGCTCAACGTCGGCACAATTGTACCCTGAGACGCACCCCAGAGGGAAATCGTTCGACCAAGGCCCATTTCGTCGAGTGGAGATGAAGCGACTCGAACGCTCGACCTCTGCAATGCGAATGCAGCGCTCTACCAACTGAGCTACACCCCCGACGGTTTCGATTCTCGACCGATCCGACATCGGTCGTTCAGTCGATTTATGCCCCTTTCACTTGGGGTAATTTCTTGCGGTAGATCTCCGCGCGTTCTTTGTCGCCGACGAGGTCGAAGATTGTGGCCAAGCGAGCGACCGCCTTGATGAGTTCTTCGCGATCTTGATTGTGAACGGTTTCGACCCAGAGAAACTCCCACATTGCGTCGCGGGGGAGGCTGGACATCACGTACAGTTCGCCGAGTGCGTTGTGCCCGGCCGCTTTCACGGCGGAGTCATTCGTGCTCATGATGATCGCTTCGATGGCCGTGATCGCGGCTGCAGGTTTCGTCCCAGCGACCTTCGATTGGGCGGCTTCGGCAGCCGCTTTGTAAATGTTCAATTTCTCGCGTAGCGAACCCGTCGCAGGGAAACCGGCCGTTTTGGAAAGGTCCGTGAGTGCCGTGTTCGCTGCGGCATCGCCCGCGCGGAACAGAACTTCGACTTCGGCGAGTCGGGCTTCGAGCTTTAAGTCGTTCGGTAAATTCTTGTTCTTGCCGAGCGCGGCCAGCGTCGATGCCGCTTCGGAGTAATTACCCAACTCCGCTTGTAACCGTGCGGCGGCACGCGACATGGGCCAGACTTCCCAAGAGTCGGCATAGGTGTTGCGGAACGTCGCCAGTTTCGCGATCGTCGGAACGGCTTCGGCTTTGAACTCTTCGCCCATCTTTCCGTCGGCGACGCGAATCGCGTACGCTATTTCGCGGTACTCCAGGAAGCGTTTCGATTTTGCGTCGTTGACGCCTTTCTTGAGAATCTCCGCGTAGACGCTACGCAGTTTCGGTGCGGTTTCACGCGTTTCCAGGGTGCGCAGTTCGGCGGGGGTTTCCTTCAATCCATCGAGTTTGCCGTACTCGACCGCAATAATATCTGCGGGCGAGATCGCGACCGTTTTGCCACCGGCTACCACCTTCACGCCGGCCGCCGATTCTTGCACTTCGCCGCTCGCGCGCGCCTCTTTGTTGTTCTTGCGGTCGAAGTAGCGCACTACATCGGACGAGCTTGCGCTTTGCCCGTGCGACCAATTCGGCACGGTAAGAACGATCAATCCGAGGGTTAATGCAGCGAGCGAGAACGAGCGAGCAATCATCACGAGAGAACTCCGGTAGACCGAGGTTTCGTTGAAAGTTTTTACTAGTACCGACTATTTTTTATCTGTTGTGGCAGGCGGCACAACGGGCGTTTCGTTTTGTGCGTTGGGGTCGAGAAACAGTTTGCCACCCTTTTTGGTGTATTCCTCTTTCAGCAGCGGGAACTCTTCCAGAATCGCGTGGAACTTCGTTTTGACTTCTAAACTGAGTCCCTGTTGGTCGCCGCGTTCGACGTCTAGTATCGATTGTGCGATTCGGCCGAACGAACTCGCCAGTTCGGGTTTGCCCTGAAGTAACTGCGTGTTGGCTTTCGCGAGGCAGCGTTTTTCGTCGACGATGAGTTCGAGGAAAGTCGGCACCAGTTTTTGTTTGTTCTGCATGATGCGGATTTTTTCTTCGGGTGACAGGTTCGCTTTGATTGGGGCCTGAATCGCGCTGCGATACTCAGTGGCGATGAGATTCCAACCGCGGAGCGCTTCGCCCCAGAGCAGCTTGCGCTTCTCCGGCGGAGCCTCTTGAGCCTTGTCTTCGAGCAGAAATACGGCCTCGCGGCGATATTCGAGCGCCTTGGCCCAACCGGGTTTCTCCTTGGTCCCCATCGCGGTTTTCAACAGCTCGTCGGCTTTATCGAACTGCTTCGTGGCGCGGTACGCCCTCGCGAGTTCGATCTGCGCGATTTGATGTGCGATCGCGCCTTCGCGTTTGTCGTTGTCGGTGATGTCCGTGGTGCGCTTCATCAGGTCCGCAATGTCGGCAAGCGGAACTTTCGACAGCGTTTCGATCGCTTTGTCGTAAACGCCGAGGTCGCGTAGCGACCGACCGATTGAGGCCATCGCTCGCGGTGCCAATTTCTTCTCAGCTTGCGAACGCAGTAGGTTGCCGACGAGCTCGACGAGCTTGGCGGCCTCTTCGGGCTTGTTCTGTTTCTTCAAATCTTCGACTTGCGGGCGTACGAGGCTAACGAGCCTCGCAAGGGCATCGGTTGTGGCTTCGACGCTGCCGCCAAGTTGTTCGAGCAGCTCGAACGACTCTTTGGCTTTTTCGATTTCGCCTTCGCGAAGGCGACCTTGCAACGAGAGCACGATGTACTCGCGTCGGAATTTATCGAGGTTGTCCGCGATCACTCCACCGTCGCCTACGAGTTTCGCATCAGTGGCGAGGCCGTCTTTTTTCATCGCCACCAAGTCGAGGCTCATCTTGTCGGCCATCTCCTTGTACTTCATCGCCTTATAAAAGCCGACGGCCTGAGCGTAGGCGGCACGCAACCGAATATCTTCCGCCGAGAAAATGGCGGCATTCTTGTCCGGATCGTCCATACCGGACTTCTTCGCAATCTCGATCGCCGCCGCCGCCACTTGTTCCGCTTTCGCATAACCTTCGGGTGGGTTGGAAAGATGCAGTTGCGCGAGCAAGTTTCGCAAACTCAGGTACGACTTCAGTTCTGGGCCGCCCGTCGGTTCGGGTACCGAATCGATGTCGGTCACGGCTTTTTGAAAGACGGCCGCTTTCTGTGCCGGAGTCAGTGCGCTATCTTTGTTATTGATGAGCATGTAACCCGCACGGCCCTGGGCGATGCGTGCGGACGATGCACCCGAATACGAGTTGTTGACTTTCGCCAGTATATCGAACGCTTCCTGATACTGTTTATCTTCCAAATACAGTCGACCGAGCCGAAAGCGGACGGAATCGGTCGATGGATCGGTCGGGTAGTTTTTGTCGAGAACGATGCTGAGCCGGATGGCGCGTTCGCGGTCGATGGTGCGGTTCTTGGTGTCGTTGTCTTCGAGTTTGGCACGCGATGCAAGGTAACCTTCGACTGCAAACAGGCCGGCTTTCGCAGCCGTCGGGCCGCGCTGAACTTGCGATAAATGTTCGCCCAGAATCGCGGCTTCGTACGGACGTCCACCATTCAAATAGGCGTACGCCAGCATCATGTTCATGTCGGCGATGTCTTTGGTAGGGATCGCAGGCGTGACGAGTTGCCGGGCACGCTCGAAGAGTGCAATCGCTTCGGTCATAGCCACTTCTCGCTCTTTCGGCTCCATGCCGCTTCCGGCATCGAGCTTAACGAGTGCTGCCATCTGACATTCTTCAAACGTCGTATACTCAGTCGGCTTCTTGCTTACACCCATCACGAGCGTGCGAATGACTCGCGTTCGCGCTTTGCCGGCACGATCGCTGTATTCGTTGTCGAACTCGATGAGTTTCTTGTACTCGCGAGACGCTTCCAACAGCAGTGATCGTGCGTTGCCGTCGATCCCAATGATTGTCGGTGGCTTCGCTTTATCGAATCGAATGCCATCGTACGATTCGCGTTCGCAGAGACTCGCATAATAGAACGTCATGCTCAGTCGTTCGGGCGTGATACGCGAACGATATTTGTCTTTGTCGAGCCAGTTTTTGACGAGCGTTTTTGCTTGGCGAACTTCGTTGACGCTGCCACGGCGATTCTGGAGATACTTGTTCTGGGCTTCAAAAAACTCGACCATCCGCACACCATCGCCGGACGCGGGTGATTTCGTCGCGTCGATGCGAATCTGCTTGAACGCATCTTCCGCCGCTTTTGTATCCGTTTTTTCGACATCGCAAGCCGCGGCCCAGGCACGTGCCGACCACGAGATCGGGCTGTTCGTGTCTCTTTTGCCGAGTGTGAGAAAGATCGCTTTGGCGGCATCGAGTGCAGCACCGCGTTCGACCGCTTCTTGCCCTTCGGGTGAAATGTAGGCATCGGCGAGGTTGAACTGATTGATGCCTCGTTCGAGTTCGGCTTGCATCGAATCGCGAACGAGCGCCTTCTTCCGAGCGATGTCCGTTGCCGGGTCGTCGATGATCGCCTGAATGTTTTTGGAACCCTGCCCGAACAGGTCCGATGCACGCTGGAACATCGGTCGAGTCGCGGCGGCGGCGGCTTTTTTCTCGGCGACCTTCACTGGCTCTTGTGCGTCGGCCGCTCCCGTATCGATGCGGTACGCGCGGCTCAAAAGTGCCTTGGCTTGCAATGAAACGACGCGTGCCAGCGCCAACGACGCCTCCGCCGAACGCGGGTGTGTCGGGTGATTCTTCAGGAATGCGTCGAACTCTTTCTTGGCACCTGCAATGATCCCATCTCGCACCGCAGCATCGGACTCCGTCTGCGCGAGCAGTAGCCGCGTCTTCGCCAATTCGAGAGGCAGAACGACTTTCAGATCGCCCGTCGGGTTCTTCTTTTGTTGTTCGATGAGGTAGTCGAGAGCGAGGTCGGAAAGTCCGTTTTCGCGTAAGCCTTGGACGAGATCGATTGGATTCGGCGATTGCGCAGATGCGGACTGCAACCCAACAAACGTAACGAACGCGAGCCAAAAACCCTTGCGAACCATTTCGACGCTCCGTTTGCTCGACCGACCGGGACATGACCGAACCACCGTTACGACGTTCGAATCGCGTCGCAAGTTCCCTAACCCAATTTTGACGGAAGGATCGACTGAGTCAAGAAGCTTTTGCGAAACTCTCGCGATTTGAACCGCGTCCAACCCGTTCGTTGCAAACCTCTTCCAACGCATCGCGTAGGTTTGGAAATTGAAATGCGAACCCCGCA
>JAYSKW010000751.1:0-1371 GCA_043726085.1 Limnoglobus sp. | reverse complement strand
TACGCTCGAATACGGCAGCCCGAAAGTGCCGATGACGCCCGAAGCGATGCTCCTCAACCAAATCGACATGCTCGACACGCGAATGCATATGGTGCTTCGCGACCTGAAAGAAGACCGCAACAATCAGACCGCCTGGACCCCGTACAACCACAACCTGCAACGCCGCATCTATAAGGGCGGCGAAAATGGCGACATGTTCGGTGAAGTCCGCGAGTCGTTCGATTGACGGAACCCCTAGAAGCCCCGCCGCGTGCGGGGAGAAATTATGACCGACTGGACGTCCCAGATTCTCAGTATCCTTTCCGAGCGGGGCTACCAACCGCTCAAGCCCAAGCCACTCGCCAAGAAACTCGGCGTCGTTGAAGACGACTACCCGCAGTTTCGCAAAACGCTGAAATCGCTGATCCAAGAGGGCCGAATCGACCTCGGGAAGAACAACGTTCTTCGCGCGGCCGATCAGTTCGGCAGCCTCGTTGGCATTTATAAACGAACGAACAGCGGGCACGGTTTCGTGCGGCCGAGCGCCACCGAAGCGGCCCCCGTTCCCGACGTGTTCATTCGCGAAGGCAAGGAGCGCGACGCATCGAGCGGCGACGAAGTACTGATCCGCATCACGCGGCGCGCGACGCAGAATCACGATGCCGCCGGGGAAGTCGTTCGCGTCATCACGCGCGCCACACGCAGCTTCGTCGGCACCTACTTCGAGCGCGACAACCAGGCGTTTGTGATCGTCGATAGTAACGTGTTCGCGCACAGTATCGCCGTCGGCGACCCTGGTGCCAAGGGCGCGAAGTCGCAAGATAAAGTCGTCATCGACATGATCCGCTTCCCCACGCTCGACGAGCGCGGCGAAGGGGCAATCGTTGAAGTCCTCGGCCCGCTCGGTAAGCCCGGCGTCGACTTGCTCACGATTATTCGCGGATTCGGTTTGCCCGAAGAATTCCCGAAGGAAGCGATCGAAGAAGCGCACTCGCAGGCCGACCGTTTCCGCGAAGTCGCCGATGGCCGTACCGACTTCACCGGCGACTGCGTCATCACGATCGACCCGAAAGATGCCCGCGATTTCGACGACGCCATCAGCGTAGTCATCGACCCCAAAACGAAGCACTGGATCCTGACCGTCCACATCGCAGACGTCGCGCATTTCGCCCCGATTGGTGGCCCTCTGGACACCGAGGCAAAGAAGCGAGCGACGAGCATTTACCTTCCGCAGAAGGTCATTCCGATGTTCCCGGAACTGATCTCGAACGGGTTGGCGAGCCTTCAACAAGATAAACTGCGATACGTGAAGTCCGTCCGCATCGAGTTTACGGCGGCGCTTCAGAAGGCCGATGTGTCGTTCTTCAACGGGGCGATTCGCAACAAGAAACG
>JAYSKW010000750.1:0-3470 GCA_043726085.1 Limnoglobus sp. | reverse complement strand
CTTCCCCGGCAAAGACGATACGCGAAGCGAGGTCTGGCCGCGTCGCCATCATCGTTTCGTGCGATGACATCGCGTTATCGTTACCCGAATGATTGTACTTGCCGACGAGTACCAACTCCGCATTCGGGAACTCAGGTAGCACGCGATAAGCTGCCTGGAGCAGCACGTCGATTCCCTTGCGCGTTTCAATGCGGCCGACGAACAAGATGCGCGTCTTGCCATCGTTGCCGCGTTGCCGTGGGAACTGATCGCGCACATCGCGGGTACCGATGTGGACGACGTGTTCGGCGGCTTTCGTTGTGCCGAAATCTGCGCGTGCCTTTTCCAAAATGGCATGGCTGATCGCGTGGATATTCTGCGACCGCTGCACCGTGGCCGTCTCGAGTGCGATCATGTCCCGGACGAGTGCGGGGTCCGAGTTCGTGCCGCCGAGTTCGGCGATCGTTTTCATCGACGTTTGCAGCGCGAGCACGGTCGGCCAGCGATCGTCGAGTTGCGCGATGGCCCCTTCGCAAAGCCAAATCGGCCCCGTGACCACATCCAGCCCGTGGAGGCCGTGAATCCGGCTGATCTCGTGGTAGACGTTCGCCACGTGCGTGTAATTATGGCAAAGCGGCATCGCTCGCAGGTCGTCGCCCTTCGGCGCGGAGTCGGGCAGGCGGTGCATCCAAACGCCGTCTTCAAAGTCCACCGTGTGCTTGCCGCTCTCGGAATGCGTGATGACGTGAATCTGATGGCCTTGCGCTGCGAAGCCTTTTGCGAGGTCGCACATGAACCGGCCGACGCCCCCGCAACCCGGCGGGTATTCGCGGGTAACGAAGCCGACTTTCATCCGGCCACCGGCAGGCGTTAAGATCGGGTGCGCAAGAAATTCTTCGGGCCGTGCGGCTGGCAGATGGCGAATCGGACGCGGCTTCGTCAGACCCTGACGCACGCCGATGTCCATCGCTCGCTCGGTGCGACGCAGATAATGTTCGAGTTGCACAGCGGTCAATCGACCGGCATCGAAGTTCGCGCGGCCACCCGCTTTTACGATGCCCACGTACCGCGTAATTTCCTCGAACACTTCGCTCTGTGGGCGCGTCTTCGAGCCGTTCCGCACCGCAAACGTGCAGTGGTTCTTAACCGTGCTAAATGGATCGAAGACCACGCGCTTTTGGTCGCGAATGTGGCTCGGCAAGTATTTGTGGTGAACCGCCGCATGGGCGAGTGGCACCATCTGGTAGCCGGCGTCGATTGCTCGCATGCAAACTTCGACTTCATCGAGGTAGTATTCGATTTCCTCGTTGAAGCCGCCGATTTCGACGAGGACATCGCGGCGGTAACTACAGTTCGTGCCTTGCAAGTAAACGAACGGGTCGGCACCCGGACGGTTATTCGCATCGAACGGCGGTTTGATGTCGAACCGCGTCGTCGCGATTCGCGAACAAACCGAATAGAGGTACTGGTAGGAAACGCCAGTGTGATCGTAGACGATGCCGCCAACGCCGCCAACATCGGGCGAATCGTAAGCTTTGACGAGGCCCGCAATCCAATCGGGTTCGGGAATCGCGTCGTCGTCGATGAAGGCAACGATGTCCCCAGAAGCATGGGCTATGCCGATGTTCCGGGACTTCGAGAGGTGCGCTTCGGGGCAAGAATAGGCGCGAACGGAATCGGAAAATTCCGCGATCACATCGTCCGATTCATCGGTGCTCGGCCCGTTCACCACAACGACTTCAAAGTCGCTGTATGTCTGGTAAGCAAACGAAGCGAGTGTGTTCCGCAGGCTGTTCCCGCGATTGTATGTGTTGATAACAACGCTAACACGCATAGCCGGTGGCTCCTGCCGGGGGGCCGCCACGTGACGGGCGGACGGTGGGGTCGTGTAAGGCATTCCCCAGAGGATAATCGGCACATTCGATGCGAAACTTCGCACGCAAATCGTCTAAAGCCCCGAAAGGTGTAAAAACCCGCACATCGCCCGAACTTGAATAATTATGGAAGCCAGAAAAGTGACCGCAAGCCACGCACATTATCAGAAAAGCCCACGGACGGTGTTCCATGGGCTTTGAGATAGATCTTAAAATCCGCGCGATTCGAGGTGGCGTCGCCAGTTCCAACGGGTGCTGAAGAACTCTTTCGCCGCCATGTAACCGCGTGCGTAAAGTTGATCTTTCATGTCGTTCGTTAGGCCGAATTGTGTGGCCGTCACGGGCAATCCCGTCAGATCGATTTCGATCACGCGGCCTTGTTGTCGTTGGCTGAGGTATCGCCGGTCGCGGGCTACCATCATCGTCTTCATCATGGCAGCGAGCAAATCGGTTGCGGTTTCGATCGGGGCCGGTTGGGCATCGGCGCGGTCAATGAGGCGGAAGCCGAACGTCGGCCACGCGGGTGGTTTGCCCGGCGTGTCGTCGTCGTACAGCCACAACGGGAAGTTGCTCAATATGCCGCCGTCGACGATGCGGCTGCGGCCCTCGCTCGGGTGATCGAGCGTGCCTGGCTCGAAAAAGAACGGGATGCTCATCGACAACCTCACCGCCTCCGCCACCGAGAACTGCCGTTGCCGCGGCGTCAGCGGCGCTCGATACTCGGGGCGCGCCACCATCGCGCCGCCCATGGTCGTTCGCAACGTGGTTTCCAAGTCGTCCGGCAAAACTTTCATCTCACCGCGCGTGACATCGGACACCACGACTTTCAACTGACGATCGTTAACCGTACGGCTACGGTCCCAAATGTCGCCGAAGGTCGGTTTGCCCACCCATTTCAGGATTTCGTCCATCCAGGCGCGAAACGGCTCCGAGGAATACTGCCCGAGTTGGCCGGTCATCGCCAGATTCGTGAGCAATAACACGGGGTGTGCCAGATCGTCGCCAGGGTCGCCGTTGAACGTCAATCGGCTGGTTTTCTGCGTCAGAAACTGCATGAAATCGAGCCGCCCGATGATCGATTCGAGCTGATCGATGTTCATGTCCGTCGCAAGCAGCGTGGCCGTGATCGCACCGGCGGATGTCCCGGCCAGCGCGTGCCACTTCATGCCGATATCGTGGCAAACTCGCACCGCACCCAGGAACGCCGTGCCCAGAACGCCGCCGCCCTCGAACACCGCGTCGGCGTCGAACAACCCCGTCGCATCGCGTGCCAACGGCGTCATCGCCGCTTCGATCCGTGCCCGTTCGCTCGGGTTGATCGACAAGTTCCACTTGCGGCGGGTTTCCGCCGGATTCCAAAGCGTCATCGCGTTTCCTTCTGTACCAATTCCTCCTCACTATACTTCTCGCGGCCAAACTGACACTTTCCGACGCAAGAAATCGACGCAAGTCACAATTGCGAACGTTCTAAAACCGTGTTTTTGCCATTTTTTGGGTCTCAAAATGCCGATTTTGATCGCAAATTGCTTATCTGTTACGAGGGTTTTTGCCTGATCCTTAAATCCTGTCCTGTTTTACGTCGAGTGCCATCGATACGACACTCGGCGAAAGTACCGT
>JAYSKW010000749.1:0-1503 GCA_043726085.1 Limnoglobus sp. | reverse complement strand
CAGCGTGGCATCGGTGCCGAGGAACTCGATGCGGGCGGCGTTGCGGGCGTTGCTGAACGTGCCTTCGAAATGCATCTGCACGTTGCCGGGGTAAGCGAGAACGGTTTGCACGGTGTCGGGCGTTTCCCAAACGTCTTTTGCGTTCACGTACTCGCCGAGGCTGACGGCCTTCAACGGGTGATCGACATCGAGTACCCAGTGTGCGACGTCGATCCAGTGAACCATAAGATCGGTGAAGATGCCGCCGCCGAAGTCCCAGAACCAGCGCCAGTTGCGGAAGCGATATTCGTCGTACGGCTGCTTCTTCGCGGTGCCGAGGAACGCCGTCCAATCGACCGCCTTCGGATCGACGCCGAGCGGGAAGCGCTTGACGCGGTCGGCGTTGCGGTTCCAACTCATTTTCACCTTCAGAACCTTGCCGATCTTGCCCGTTTGCACGAGTTCGCGGGCCGCCTGAATGTGCGGCATACTCCGCTGTTGCGTCCCGACTTGCACGATCCGCGAATGATCGTTTTGCGCCGCGATCACCGCTTTCCCTTCGGCGAGATCGTGCGTCAGCGGCTTCTCGACGTAGACGTCTTTCTTTGCCTCGCACGCCGCAATCGTCAGCGGAACGTGCCAGTGATCGGGCGAGCCGATTAGCACCGCATCGATCCCTTTCATTTCGAGAACTTCCTGGTATCGCTTCGTCGTGGTCGCGTTGGTATCCGCGAGTTTCTTACCTTCGAGGAGTGCCTGATCCCAGATGTCGCAGACCGCATTAATTCGCACACCGGGGATTTTCACGAGCGATTTCATCAGGTGCCGGGCACGTCCGCCACTGCCGATGACGCCAACGGAAATCGTGTCGTTCGCGCCGATGGCCTTGCGCGATGCCGCCACAGCGGTGGCCGAGGCGATTAGGAAATGCCGACGGTTGGGAGTGGTCATGGCTTCCTTCGGGGGAGTTATTTGGCGATCGTTGCCACAGCGAGGCGCTGAAGTTCTTTCCGCATCGGCGAGGCATCGCCGTTCGCGAGGCCGTTACGCTGAATCAGCAAGATGATGAAGAGATCGTGCTTCGGATCGATCCAGCCTTGCGTGCCGAACGCGCCGCCGTGGCCGAACGTGCCGGGCGAGAGCATATCGGTGACGCCGATCGGCTCGCGAACGATGGCGAAGCCATAACCGAACCCCGTGCCATCGACGAACCCCGCCTTCAAATCACCGGTGTGAATTGTCGTCATCTCCGTAAGCGATTTCTCGGTGAGTATCGTCTTCGTGCCCGATTTGCCCTTGTTTAACAGTGCGCCGTAGAGTTTCGCGAGGTCGGCACCCGTTGAGAACAGGCCGCCGGCGGGTACGGGGTGTTTCGCGCCTTTCGTGTAATCGAGCAACGTGTTCGGCGCGGCCACGAGCTTGCCGTCCTTCTTGCCGTAGTTAGTCGCCGTGCGCGTGACTTGCTCTGCACTCGGGTAGAACGTCGTGTCTTTCATCGCGAGCGGATCGAAGACGCGATCTTGC
>JAYSKW010000748.1:0-1558 GCA_043726085.1 Limnoglobus sp. | reverse complement strand
CGGTACTCGTGCCGGTGGCGAAGTGCTGGGAGAGTATTAATCAAGAAGTGAATGGTGCCTCTCGCACATGGCGAGAGGCACAAAATTGCGAACTACGGCACTTGCGAATCGCTCGAAATATCCCCGCGGTTCGGGGTATTGGCCACGAAGAAGTTCACGTCGCTGATCGACGAGTTGAGCGTAATCACCGAGCCATCGCCCATGCAGACGTTGATGATTTGCTCGTAACCCTGGCACTTCAGCGGGTGGACGTTCACCACCGATGGCGCGAACTCGGGTTTCTTGTGACACGAACATTGCCATAATTCTGCGGGGTCACCGTCCCATCCGGCGTTGGCACCCGCGAAGTTTACGAAACCCATTCGCGACCACAAACCACTTGCGTAGTTGTGTTCGGCCGGCGTGATGCCGGTAGTGGTGTAACCCGCCGGTGGCGGTGCAACACCGTAACCCCAGAGGTTCGCGCCCCAGCGTGGCGTACCAGCGGGGCGGTAGCTCTTTGAGTACTTTTCAGCGAACATCGTCGTCTTGGAAAGGCCATCAGTGGCCTTGCTGAATGCCGCCGGCGTATCGCCGAAGAACTGCCAGTTCGCGCCGTAACTGTTCAGGCCCCAGGTTGTGTTTGTTTGGCTGAAGATCGAGCCGGCGTACGGGCTGCAAGTCGCGCCGCTCGCCACCCAGCTACCCTGACCGAGTGCGGTCGACGTACCACTATAGCTCGCCTCCAAGTTGAACGTGCCGCTACCGATTTGCGTATCCGACGGCGAAAGCAGCGTCTTGATCGCAAGCGAACGGGCCGCGTCTGGCCCCATTCGGTAGACGTTGTCTTGCTCGATGTACGGCAGCATGTGGTAGAACACGGTGCCTTGGTTGCTCGTCGCGCTGTAGCCGCCGAACATCGGTGGCAGTTTGCCATTCGTGTCGTGCAGGCTGTGCATCGCGAGGCCGAGTTGCTTCAAGTTGTTCTGCGAACTGGTGCGGGCCGCAGCGGCCCGGACCTTCTGCACGGCGGGCAGTAACAGCCCGATCAGGATCGCGATAATCGCGATCACGACCAACAATTCAATCAGCGTGAACCCACGTCGGGTTCGCATTTTCGATGCGGTCATCGTGAAATCTCCAGTGATGAGAAATCGGTTGCATTTCAACCGACCCACGAGTACAAGCGTGGGCGACGACCGCCGCACCCCGACGACACGCGCCGGGGATTTATCCCACACCGTACTTGTTTTGAAGCTCTCGCGACGCCTGAACGATCGCGGCGAGTTTACGCTCTGCGACCTCGGCTGACGCGAGGGGATTATCTGCGAACGTGGCAAACCCGCAATCCGGGTTGAGCAAGACGCGCTCCGGGCCGAACCGCGAGATCGCAGCCTCGGCCTTCGCCACAATTTCTGTCACCGTTTCGACGCGGTCGAGTTTCTGGTTCACGACCCCCACGCCAATCCGGCACGTCTCTGGTAATTCGGTTAACGGTTCGAGTTCACCCGCCCGCGGCGTGGCCATCTCGAGGAAGAACATTCCTACCGATAGATTCTTTAGTGTACTCACGAGTGGG
>JAYSKW010000747.1:0-9517 GCA_043726085.1 Limnoglobus sp. | reverse complement strand
CGCGAGAAGAAGGAGCCGGACGACTGGCGGACGTTCAACACGCAGTCGATGCTCGGCGGGGCGCTGCTGGGGCAGAAGAAGCCCGCCGACGCCGAGCCGTTGATGCTCAAGGGTTACGAGGGGATGAAAACCCGCGAGAAGACGGTCCCGCCGCAGGGGGCCATCCGCATCCCCGAAGCGCTCGACCGGCTGATCGACTTGTACACCGCCACCAACAAGCCAGATGAGGCGAAGAAGTATCGAACCGAGCGGGCCAAGTACCCGACGGTGGCCCCAATGCCGCGGGTGGTAAAGTGATTATCCCGACATCTGGTATGATGACGGGAAAAAGAGGTGCGACATGGCGTTCAGCAACTTCACTCTGGCTTCCGCCGTTGCCGACTTCGGCCTGACGGTCCGCACGCATTCATTGTTCCCGCACGTTCCTCCGATCGAAGCCGGGGCGGGCGTGAGGTACACGCTCGACACATTCGGTCATCTCGCCGTTGGGATCAACACTGAAAAAGCGCGATCCGAATGGCTGATCGCCCCACTGCTCGGCGAAGTGTGGAACCGCGGGCGGGGCACCCTATTCGTCCTTTCGGGCGTCGATTTCACCGTAGACAAAGAGAAGGGGTTGACTGGTGTGGTCGATTTCATGGTCGGCCGCGGACCGCAACTGTCGTTCGTCCTCAGCCCGAGTTGCCCGATCCTTGCGGTGGTCGAAGCGAAGAACGAGAGCATCCCTGGCGGGCAGGGGCAGTGTGCCGCGGAGATGGTGGCGGCTCAGCGGTTCAACCAGACGGCCAAGACTGATATCGACACTGTGTACGGGGTGGTAACGACGGGGACGACGTGGAAGTTTCATCAACTGCACGGTACGTCGTTGGTCATCGACACCCGCGAGTACCTGATTTCCGACGTGGACCAGATCTTCGGCATATTAATGTATATTGTCGGCCTCAATCCGATCGGTACGAATAGCGACTGACGCGATGAATAGCAGAGTCTACGCATAGGAGGTTGCCCCGATTCCGCAGATGGTGATGTGACTGCTTCAAACGTATAATCCCGAAAGTGACAATTTTTGTACGGGGAAAGTTATGGGCGAGATCCGCGTCAAAGTGATCCTTACGAACTCAGCCGATGAAATGGCACATCGTCGTCGCAAGTTAAAAAAGTCGGCGATTCGGCAATACGAAGCAGACGCCATGGTCGATACTGGGGCGGTGCGCTCGGTCATCCCCGCCCATGTCATGCAGGCACTTGGAGTGCTGTCTCGCGGCAATCGCGTTGCCGAATACGCCGATGGTCGCAAAGAATCGGTCGCCATCACCGAGCCAATCATCTTCGACGTAATGGGACGCGACACATTGGAAGAAGCATTGGTATTGGGCGACGAGGTTTTGATTGGCCAGACGGTGCTGGAGAAACTCGACCTACTCGCCGATTGTGCCAATCGCAGGCTGATCCCGAACCCAGCCCACCCCGACCAGCCAGTATCAAAAGTGAAATTGTATCAACTTGAACGCGAATAGTACGCGGAGTTGCTCCACTCCTGATAAATCCGTTACGAGCAAAACGCTATCGGCTCAGCTCATGTGGCGGATGCGGTAGAGGGTGCCTTTCGTGCGTTCGCCGCCGGGTTCGCCGGCGCGGATGAAACTCGGCTCGACGTCGAGTTCGGCTTCGCCGCAACGCCAACGGAAGCTACGGGCGCACTCGCGGTCGGGGTCGGTAATCAGTGCGAGGCCACCGGGTGCGAGCGTGGCTTTGATGAATGCGGCGAGCGGTTCGACCATCGCTTCGATATACATCAAATCCGAGCCGATAATTACCGGAAACGTCACGCCTTCGGGTGGCGAACGCATATCGAGCGGCATCGCGGCGAACTGCGTGAAGCCGTTGCGCGCGGCGTTCGCGGTGGCGAACCGCACGGCCATTTCGTCGATGTCGGAGAACGTCACGTGTAACCCGCGCGCGAGTGCCGCGATGCCACCGAGGCCGAGGCCGCAACCGATTTCGAGAGCTTGCACGGGCGCGGGCCATTGCTCCCACGATTCGCGAAGCACGACCTTCGCCAGCATCCGCCCGGCGGCCCAAAGGTCCGTCCAGTACGGAATGTATTCGTGCGTCGCATACGTCGAGAGCACGATCGGGTGATTGAAAACCAACTCGATCCCCGATGGGCGTTCGAGGATGAACGTGCGGCGTTCGACGATCACGGTTTCGAGGATGCGCTCGGCCACCGCATCGGCGGGCGTGCAAATGATGCGAGTCGGGTTCGACATCGTTCGTTCCATTTCAACTGCGCGGTATTTTCTCGTGCCATTCGTCGAGCAACTTGCTGATGCCGCGAAAGGCGAAGTCGAGGTTCGCGAGTTCGTGACCCAAGTCGATGGCCCGCTGATACTCGCCGTGTTCCGCCGATCCGGTTGCCAGTTGGAACATCACTTCCTTCCGGGACGATTCATCGGTCGTCGGGAGCAGTTGCAGGGCTTCTTCGAAGTTGCGTTGCGCCAGTCGCCAGTTGTTGCGGCGTCGGAAGCCGAGGCCCAAGTACATCGCGGCCTTGCCCTTCAGCTTATCGTCGCGGCGGGCGTGTTGGAGTTCGGCGATTGCTTCGTCGATGAGGTTCGCGTTCAAGAGCCGCGTGCCGAGTTCAAAGCGGGCGGACAGGTCTGCCGGGGATCGATCGGCGCGGGTGCGAAAGATGGTAATCTCGCGCGCGTTAATCTCTTTCACAAGTTTCGAGCGTTGCTTGACGAGATCGTCGTGCGAAGGGGCTTCGTCGTCGGCTTCTTCAGCTTTCGGCTTGTCGCGAAGGGCTTTGAGCTTCGCCTCGGTGCGTTCGAGGTTCTTGCGGAACGGCAGAATGTCGAGTTCTTGCATTTCCAGTTGGAGCGTGTGGTGGTTGCCGGTCGGCCCCAATCCTTGCAGTAACGCAGCCTTGGCGCGATCGTCTTGCCCGACTTTCCGGAATGCAGCGGACAGTTGAATGTACAAGTTCGGCTCGGTCGGGTCGGCCTCGATGCGCTTCATGAGGGCCGCCGTTTCTCTGCTCACTTTGTCGGTCCGTTCGTAGGCTTGCTGTTCGAGTTTCTCCAGAATCGGCGAAGCCTTCGACCCCGACGCGACGCCATCGTACTGTCCGCGGGCGATGGTCTCACTGGCGGCGAGATCTTTAGCTTTATGCGCGGCTTCGACGTCGGTGGGATTGGCGTCGCGGACGAGTTGCCAGAGCGCGATCGCTTTTTGGAAGTCGCCGCGTTTCTCGAACTGCCGCGCGAGCGCTCGGTTGAGTGTGGCATCTTTCGGAAACTTTTGCCGTGCTTGATCCAAACTGAAGATGGCGAGGTCGGTCAGGCCGAGCGCGTCGAAGGCATCGGCCATGTCCATCTGACTGCCGACATCCCACGGGTTGCGGGAGAGCACTTGTTCGCCGTGTTCCAACACGCGGACGAAATCGCCAGAGGCTTTCGCCGCCATCATGCGAGCTTTGAACCGCGGCGTCGTCAGGAACGCGAACCGACTGCCGCGAAGGTTGTTGCCGTACTTTTCCTTTTGCGCGCGCCGTAACGTCTGGCGGAAACTGAAGTTCGCGGGGTCGATGCGGCAGCAGGTGAGGAGCAAGGAAATGGCGTAATCGTGGCTGCCAGATGCTAAGACTTCGCGGGCACGGTCGTAGTTTTCCCCTGCGATGCGGCGCTGTTCGCTCGTCGTTGCGGGGAGGACCATCGTACTACGTGGCGGCGGCATTGTTCTTCCTTCTGCCAACTGGAAACCGAATGCAGTATCTATTGTAAGAGTACCGCGCGTCACCCTCACGAAAATCGGCCAATGCCTGCGACACCCGTGTGGACGTTAAACCCGGATGATCCGAACCCCGAGACGATCCGACAGGCGGCAAGCCTGCTCGTGGCGGGCGAACTCGTTGCGTTCCCGACGGAAACGGTTTACGGGCTGGGTGCGAACGCGCTCGACGCCGACGCCGTGGCGAAAATCTTCATCGCGAAAGGTCGCCCGAGCACGAATCCGGTAATCGTTCATATTGCCGACGTCGAAGATGGGGAAATGGTAACCGCTACGTGGCCCGAAGTCGCGGCAAAACTCGCGAAACGATTCTGGCCCGGCCCGCTGACGCTCGTTCTCCCTCGAAATCCGCGAATCCCGGACATCGTGACTGCCGGTGGCGAAACCGTCGGCGTCCGCTGCCCGGACAATCCCATCGCACGGGCACTCATCCGCGCGGCCGGTGTGCCGATTGCCGCACCGAGCGCCAATCGCTCGATGGAACTTTCGCCGACTCGTGCCGAACATGTATTGAGCGCACTCAATGGCCGCATCGCTGCGATCTTGGACGGCGGCCCGTGTCGCGGCGGGATCGAGTCGACGGTGCTCGACCTGACGGACGCCGTACCGATGCTGTTACGCCCCGGTTTAATTTCGATCGCAATGCTCGAAGAAGTGATTGGTGAGGTTCGTCACTCGACGACAACCGAGGGCCCGAGCCGTTCGCCGGGGCAGATGGCGAAGCATTACGCGCCGCACACGCCGCTCGTTTTGGCGAATGGTATGGCCGAAGTGGAACGCCTTCACACGGAACTGCGCGAGCGAGGTTTGCGTACTGTTTGCTTGAATGTCTCCAGTAAACCTGGAGAGTATGCGGAAGCACTTTACGCGAATCTGCACGAACTGGACCGCGAAAGATACGATGTTATTGTCGTGGAAATGCCACCCGACACGCCCGAATGGGCTGCCGTGCGGGATCGCTTAACGCGCGCCGCCGGAACAATATACGCAAAACACCCACTGTGATGGATCGCCGTTGTAGTTTTGCAAACGGATTAATACACTTCCCGCTCAACCGCATTCGCCACTCATTCCGTTCACTCGCGCTTCGTCCGCGCGAGGGATTTGTATCGGCGTATGCGCTTTCGTTGGAGTCATGTCATGAGTTTGGTTACGGAATTCAAAGCGTTCATCATGCGCGGGAACGTCGTCGATCTGGCCGTCGGCGTCGTGATCGGCGCGGCCTTCGGCAAGGTCGTCGAGTCGATCGTCAAAGACGTCTTCATGCCAATCGTCGGTGTGCTGACTGGCGGAATCGATTTTTCGAGCCAAACGATCACGCTTTACGGCGATGCAAAGATCGGCATCGGCAGCGTGATTCAATCGCTCATCAACTTCGTCATCATCGGGGCGTGCCTGTTTCTGGTCGTGAAACTCATGAACACCATGAACAAGAAACCGGCTGCGTTACCCGCCGAGCCGACGACGTCCGAGAAGTTGCTCGCCGAGATTCGCGACTCGCTCAAAAACAGGTAATTTCAGGCATTCGTAACATCGCCGACATGTTTTGAGTAAAATGCATCGTACAATGCTGATGCTGATGTTGTTGCCGCTCGAATGCACCTATTACCGGTGAATGCGTGGGCTTTGTTTTTACTGCTGTCGTCGTTCAAGCGCTCGCCACCATGATTGTGGCGAGTCTGCTCTGGCAGTTTCGGCGTGCGTTGCACACGCCGTTTGTGTTCCGATGGTTCTTCTCTGCCGCTTCGCTCGCTTTCGGCATCGGCTGCCTCAGTTATGCCGTTTACGATGGCACCATCTGGCTCGCAACACGTGTGGCGTTGTCCGCGTATTGCTGGTCTACTTATCTCGCAGCATTCTTGTTCTGGTCGTGTCTGCGCGGGTACATCCACGGTCGCCCACTGCATCGGGCGATCTGGTGGTGTTTAGTCCCGTACGCGCTCGTCGGCCTCGTCCTCCCGTGGACGGTGTCCACGTATCGCCACCTGCTGCCGTTCCATTTTCCGCTACTCGCGTTGCCGCTGATCGGCGCGCTTTGCGACATCCGCGGCTATCGGCCATCGGCCGCGCAGCCATCGGTCGGTATGCCGATCGTTCGCGTCGGCGTTTGGGCGCTCGTCGTGTTGTTGCTGCACAACGGCCCCGCGATGTATCTGTATACCTACCTCGGCCGCGAGGAATTTCAGTACACGTTGCTCTCGCCGCTTTACAACGCACTCGTTCAACTGATCCTGGTAATCGGCGTCTTAATTTTGATCACCGAGCGCGTTCGCGATGAACTCGAAGCCAAGAATCGCTGCCTGCACGATGCCGCGGAAAAATTGTCCGAAGACGCACGCCGCGACGCGCTCACGGGACTGTACAACCGACGCGCGTTCGACGAGCTGATATCCGATACCGACGGTCCCAACGCGCCCGGCTGCCTGGCGATCCTCGATTTGAACGATCTGAAAATGATTAACGATGCCCACCTGCACCCGGCTGGCGATGCGGCACTGAAACTCGTCGCACGCGCATTACTCTCGAAGTTCCGCGTCACCGATCCGATCTTTCGCATCGGCGGCGACGAGTTCGCGATCGTGATGATCGGCGGAATGGAAGCCGATCTCACCTCGCGATTGTTGGCAATGGACCGAGACTTACTCCAACAGCGCCTGCCGGGCGTCTCGCAGACGATCGATCTTGCCGTCGCCTGGGGTATCTACGCATTCGACGCGAACGAAAATCTCACGATGGCCGTTGGGAAAGCTGACCACCGCATGTACGAAAACAAACGCCGTCGCAAGATTCTAACGGCGTAATTCACCGCGATTCCATTCCGCGACAGGCTTCGCGCAACCGCCGGATACCCTCGGTAATCGCGTCGGGTTCCGACACGCCGAAGCTCAATCGCACCTCGTTCTTCGGCACGTGGCCGAACGCATCGGGCACGTGGCCGAACTCGCCGGGGATGTACAACACGCCCGCCTCGGTGGCGCGTTTCACGATGCTCCCACCGATGCCCGCGTTCAACCCTACCGGGAACGTCAGCCAGACGTACAGCCCACCGGCGGGCACCGTCCACGTCACTTCGGGCCAGTCGCGGAACTGATCTTCGATCGCGCGCAGCATCGCATCGCGTTTCGTGCGGTACACGTCTCGTAGTTTCCGCACGTGCCGATGGTACGCGCCGTTCTCCAGTAGTTCGTTCAAGATGTGCTGGTTCAGGTTCGACGACCCGAAATCGTGGCAACCCTTTAGGTTGCAGATCGGGTTGACGAGGTCGCGCGGCACGATCGAATAGCCCGTCTTCAACCCCGGCGCACACGGCTTCGAGAACGTGCTCGTATAGACCACGTATTCGTTGTTCTCGTCGAACCGTTTGATACTCGTGATATCGTCGCCATCGTAACGCAGTTCGCGATACGCGGCATCTTCGAGAATCAGAATCCGGTGCGTACGGCTGTAGCGTTTCGCGAGTTCCACGAGGCGTGGCCGACGGTTCTCGGCGAGCGTCAGTCCCGTCGGGTTCTGGAAATAGTCCACCGTGTAGATCATCTTCAGCTTCGCGATTTCGCCCGACTTCTCCAGCTTTTCCAGTAATTCTTCGAGCGCGTCGAGGTCCATGCCGCCTTCGTCCATCGGCACGCTTAGCACCTTCGTGCCGTGGCTCTTCAGGCAGTCGTGGAACACGAAGTACGATGGGGCCTCGGCAATCACGATGTCGCCCACTTCAAACAGCACTTCGCCGAGGAGATACAGCATCTGCTGCGAGCCGGTCGTGATGACGACGTCGTTCGCGGTCAGCCCGATGTCAGCAGGATTCACGCCATCGGCATCGCAGAGCAAGCCGAGTGCCTTTTCGCGAAGTGGCAACAAGCCGCGCGTGGAGCCGTACTGCAATGCCGCCTTCGCCGCGACCGGGTTCGCCATCATCTCGGCCACGACGGCCGCGATATCGGCGGATGGGAACGCCGACTCATCGACGAGGCCCGCCGCGAGCGAGATCAGGCCCTTCGTTTCGATCGCCTTCTGAACGAAGTAACTGATCGGCGAGTCGGCAGTCCGGCGAGATCGTTCGGACAGCAAGAACGGCGCAGGTGGCATAGCGAGGCTCTTTCTCAGATGTCGGGGCACAAATGCAAACGGCCCCGGAGACAATCTCCGGGGCCGTTGAATTTCCAATTCAGTTCCCGGAGTTAGATGAATGCGGCGGCGGCCACCGCGATGGCGGCTGCGAAAACAACGGCAACGACGACAAATACTGCGATTGCGGTACGTGCGTGTCGGGTTGCATTCGGGAAGGCCATCACATTCACCATAGTCGACGGGGCCGCAAAGAATCATCTGCGACACGAGATTCTTATCATCCACCAACCGCAACAGCAAGAGGAAACGCAATGAATTCGTTTCGCCGCGCCGCGAAGGCTTTGCGTAGCGAAGCGTGGGGGTATGAAGTCGCAGCGCACAATCTGAAGCATTCGGAACTCCGCGTTCCAAATTTAAAGATTAATGCGCAGACTGCGCTCCGCTTCGCAGTGCGGGGTCGAGGTCGAAGCGGTCGAGATTCATCACTTTGTTCCACACGGCCACGAAGTCGCGGACGAACTTGGGCTGGGCGTCATCACTGGAGTAGACCTCCGCGATGGCTCGGAGTTGCGAGTTCGAGCCGAACACGAGATCGACCGAACTGGCGGTCCACTTGACCTTGCCCGTTTTTGAATCGCGGCCATCGTAGAAGTGCTCGCATATCGGCGACACTTTCCACTCCGTGTTCATGTCGAGCAAGTTCACGAAGAAGTCGTTGGTCAGCGCCTCGGGCCGCTTGGTGAAAACACCGAGTGGCGTGCTACCGGTGTTGGCGTTCAGAACCCGTAACCCGCCGATGAGAACGGTCATCTCGGGTGCGGTCAACGAGAGCAGGTGCGCACGATCGACCATCAACGCTTCGCCGGGTTTCGTGAGATCGCGGCTGTAGTAGTTGCGGAAGCCATCTGCGGTCGGTTCGAGAACCGCGAAGGATTGGACATCGGTTTGGTCCTGCGAAGCATCCGTTCGGCCCGGCGTGAAGGGAACCACGACGTTCTGCCCGGCCTTCTTCGCGGCTTGTTCGACACCGGCACAACCACCGAGGACGATCAGGTCCGCGAGCGAGACTTTCTTCCTGCCGACCTGTGCCTTGTTAAAGTCGGCTTGGACCTTTTCGAGAATCGGCAAGATCTTCCCGAGTTCGTCGGGTTGGTTGACCTTCCAATCCTTCTGCGGGGCGAGGCGAATCCGTGCGCCGTTGGCCCCACCGCGTTTGTCGGTGCTGCGGTACGTCGATGCGGATGCCCACGCGGTCGAAACCAGTTGGGACGTCGACAGCCCCGATTCGAGGAGCTTGCTCTTGAGTGCCGCGATGTCTTGGACGTCGATCAAGGCATGATCGACTTTCGGTACGGGATCTTGCCAGACTTGCGGTGCCGCAACGGTTGGCCCGAGCAAGCGCGAGACAGGCCCCATGTCCCGGTGCGTGAGCTTGTACCACGCCTTGGCGAAGGCCGCATCGAACTCTTTCGGGTTCTCGTGGAACCGCTTGGAAATCTTCGCGTAGGCGGGGTCCATCTTGAGTGACATATCGGTCGTGAACATCATCGGGGCATGAGACTTCTTCGGGTCGTGTGCGTCCGGCACGGTCCCCTTGGCATTCTCTTCCTTGGGCGTCCACTGCGACGCACCGCCGGGGCCTTTGACGAGTACCCAC
>JAYSKW010000746.1:0-2126 GCA_043726085.1 Limnoglobus sp. | reverse complement strand
CCGCAGGACGGGTGGGTTTCGTCTTCGAGGATGCGGATTATGGACGCTGCCGATCGCCCGGTCGATAACGCACCGTATTTGACTCACGTTCACGGTGGCTTGACCATCGAAGGTTGGTCGCGTGCGGCGGTGCAAAGCTACTGGCGCGTGCCCGAACTCAAGGTCGGCTTCGATCTCGGCGGCCATCCGTGGGACTTCATGGGCACGCCCAACTGGTTCGTTTCGCACACGCACCTCGACCACATCGCCGCACTGCCCGTCTACGTCGCACGCCGACGCATGATGAAGATGGAACCGCCCACGATTTACGTGCCCATCGAGGGCGTCGAAGATGTGCGGCGCTTCATGCAGATCATGCAACGGCTCGACCGCGGCCGCCAGATCGCCGAGATCATCGGCGTCGAACCCGGCGAGGAAATCGAACTCTCCCGCGAACTCGTCGTCACGGTCTTCGCCACCACGCATACGATCCCCTCGTGCGGTTTCGTCGTCTGGGATCGTCGCAACAAGCTCAAGGAAGAGTTTCTGGAACTCTCCGGCACGCAGATCCGCGACCTGCGCCTGTCTGGCACCGCAATCACGCGCGAAGTGCGTACGCCGATCCTCGCCTACACCGGCGACACCAGCCCCGCTGGCATCGATGGCTACCCGCCCGTCTACGAAGCCAAAGTACTCATCACCGAACTCAGCTTCATTCGTGCGAGCCATCGCCGCGAGAAAATCCACAAGTTCGGCCACATGCACCTCGACGACTTCCTCGAGCGTGCCGACCGCTTCAACAACGAACTGATCATCGCCGCGCACTTCAGCACGCGCTACCACACCGAGGAAATCCTCCGCACACTCGGCAACAAACTCCCCGAGAAGCTGCAATCGAAAATGCGACTGTGGGTATGAGCCACAGGTCGCATTCATCCATCCCTCGCTTACGCGCGTCGGCTAACAAATCCAATCCCGTAATCCGCGAGTAATTGCTGCATTTGTGCGGTGACATCGGGGAACTGGGAGCGAACGTCGTTCGCCTCCCAGCGATCCTCTGGCCTCGCAAACAGCATCGCTTCCCGAACCGGCTCATCGTCCTCGGCATGTCCTGCCGGTTCGAGGTAAGTCCAGTCGGCGGTGCGAATGGCACGTTCGCCGTAACCATCGATTTCGCAAACGCTGATCGCGTGCGTACGCGGTTCGTGTGGCGTTCCGCTCCAGTTTGTGGTCAAGTCGCGGCCTTCGATACCCACCGCATTTTGCATTTTCAGCAACGACATAATCGTCGGCAAGATGTCCGCGGGTTGCGTGATGTCCGACACACGTAGCCCCGCATGTTCCGCGTTCGGTAGCTGGATAATGAGCGGCAGGTGAACGAACTCTTCGTGTAAATACGGCCGATGTGCGCCGACGTAACCGCGTTCGCCGAGTGGATACCCGTAGTCGCTGGTCACGAGCCATGCGGCGGTTTCGTGGAGGTTGCGTTCGCGGAACAGCGAGAAGAGTTCGCCGAGTTGGGCATCGAAGCCCGTGACGGCGGCGGCGAAGCTGCGGTGGAGCAGATCCCACGAATCGAAGTCGGCGGTATCGGTCCACCCGGGCGACGGATCGGTCCACGGGATGATCGCTTCGATGTATTCATCGGGTGCGGTTTCGCCGATCAGATCTTCGACGTAAACCTCGAACACGCCATCGGGCACGAACCACGGCGGTAGCATCGCATCGCACTCGATCCACAACAGAAACGACGTCGCTTTTAGGTCGTCGAGAATTTGCGGCAACATCTGCAACAACGCCGTCGTAGGCGTAGCATCATCGGGGTTCGGCCTCGCGTCGAACTGTTTCTGCCAGCCAGCGTAGAAACCGGGTGTATCGTTCGCTTCGCGGTTTGCACGGATCAACACTGTCACCACGCCTGACGCATTCAGCGTGTCGAGCAAATCGACGTGCGACGAACCGAGTCCCGTTCGCCACGCGATTCGTGCGGAGACGGCGTCGGGTTTGTCCGAGAAATGGCTGTCGAAGGCGATGCCATCGACGGCGAGGCGATCGAGGTGCGGGGTGGCCGAGAATTCGTTGCCGTAAATTCCCCAGCACGCGGTGGGGCAACCGGGGAGCGAGACGACGATGGTTTGCATGCACCT
>JAYSKW010000745.1:0-2421 GCA_043726085.1 Limnoglobus sp. | reverse complement strand
TCGATCCAGGCACCGTAAAAAGCGACGCTTGAGATTCACTAAATGTCGAATTTCTAGGGAAAAAAGCCATAAAAATAGCGCAACTTCAAAACTTGCGCGCCAGGCTCTTCGCATCCGGTGGTGCGCTACTGCCACTACCTAAACCGAGCAATGCCGCCAGGGGGTTCGTCGGGCCGCGACTGCCGACGACCATCGTCGAGAGCCGCGATAAATACGCGCGTTGCAAGTTGCGGCGAATGATGCTCGATTTCACCGCAGACGCTTTATCTCCGAGTGGCAAGTCGGCGAATACGCTATCCGTTGCGGCGCGGAAAATGTCGGCGACGGTCAGCGGTTGTTCGTCCTTCGCGGCCTTACGGGCGAGGTCTTGCACGCGACGCAATGTGGCGGGGTCGAACAGTTCGGACAGCGCCACCTGTTGAATGCCGAGGATGCGATCGTTCAGTGGGAACTCGACGCGGCCCATCGACGCCTCGTTCCCCCAATGCGACCAACGGTCGGCAGCCAGTTTCCGAAGCAGTTCCGGTGGGAAGTCGAACGGCTTATCGGTCAGCACGTTCTCTTGCAGGAATTTCAGGGCTTCCTTCTGCTTGGCTACCGCGATCGGTACGAACGGATCGCGGGCGTTCGGGTCGCCCTTGTGGTCGCGATACAGCGATTCGCCGCCGACGAAGTTCGATGCGAGCGCCGAGGCATTGCCGTACTGCCGCAGTAACCGTGAGAACGCCACCCGTACTTTCTGATAGCCTTCGCCGTTCTCGACGATCTTGTCGGCAAGTTTCGGCATCAGGTCTTGCGCCACTTTCACGCGGTCTTGTGCGTACTTCAGTGGATCGCTGCCCAAATCCCATTGATTGATGAGCGGGTCGGCGGAGGCATAGAGGTCTTCATCGGTACCGTAGATCAAGTTCGGTTCGGCGGCCCGCGCTGCGATCTTCAACAACTCCGGCAGTTCGCCTTCCGTACTGCCACCCAGCGGGCGGTACGCATACTCGACCGCCCAGTAGTCGTACGGCCCGATCGTCGTGGTGAAGTAGTCGCCCTGCTTCACGCCCTTCGGCGCGATGTTCGCGGGGTTGTAGTCCATCACCGAGCCGACCAAGCCTTGTTTGCGGGTGATCGTCGTATCGTGGAGTTTGTCGTTGGGCAGCATCGTGCTGGCCTTGAAGTTGTGCCGGAAGCCGAGCGTGT
Source organism: Limnoglobus sp. (assembly GCA_043726085.1). Taxonomy (GTDB): domain Bacteria; phylum Planctomycetota; class Planctomycetia; order Gemmatales; family Gemmataceae; genus Limnoglobus. Next base: position 1,230 of record JAYSKW010000745.1, on the reverse strand, counting down.
GCCCGACCTCGTGCATCACCGTTTCCTTGATCGCTTGCTGCAACAGTTCGTCGGGCACCTTGTCGCCGTCTTTGGAGTCCAACATCGAGTGCAGTGCGGCGAGACCGAGTTCGCCCGATTTGTGCGTCGAACACTGGCAGTAACCGTGCCGCAGCGCGTGCAGTTTCTGGCGGAGTTCGGCCTCCGGCATCAGTTCATTCGCGCGTTCGTTCCACGCTTCGCCCTTCGGCAGTTCCTTGAATCGCGCGAATGGGTCGGTCGGAATCATCCACCCGCGGCGACCCGCCTGGATGTCGCTCGCCGGTTCCATCGCTTCGCCGCGCTCGTTCCGCATCGTGCGATACTCGGCCTTGTTAAACCGAACCATGCTCGCATCGAACAGGATGTCCGCATCGATGATCTCGCCCGTGATCGGGTTCACGCGGGATGGCCCGATGGCGAAGCTTTGCTCGTTCGTCACCCAGCGGAACGTGGCATACGTGATGTCTTCGGGGTCGAAGTCTTCGCCCTCCTGTTGGCGGACTTCGATCGCGTCGCGGAAGCCGATCTTCTCGAACGCCTTGTTCCATTCGAGGATGCCTTCGCGCACGGCGGCACGGTACTCGTCGGGGACGCTGTTCTCAATCCAAAACACGATCTTCTTCTTCGGAGCCGCGAGCTTGCCGCCCTCTTTCCACTGCGAATTGTCGGCGCGATCCAGCCGCCAACGGTTGACGTACCGCACGAACGGCGTGTCCTTCGTCTCGGCGGCGTTGAAGTCCTTGACCACGCTGATGAAGTGCCCGACGCGGTCGTCGGCATGACGCGCGGAGTAGCCGGGGTCCGGGAGTTCGATCAGCGAATAGTGCAAAATCACCGACAGCCCGCGATTGTCGATGACATCGTCGCGTCCGGGGCCATCGCCGAAATGCCCCTGACGGCGGTTGCCCGAGAACGTGGCCGCGACTTGCAGTTCGATGTTCTTTTTGAAGCCCTTCACTTTGCCCCACGTCGTCCGCGACGAATCGAGCGAGCCGAGGTTCGTTTCGGCAAAGTCGGTGAAGAAGACTTGATTGAAGTCGACGAGCACGCTCCCCTTGAACGGGTTCATCGCGCGGATCGGCAACGCCATCAGCACCGAATCCGAGTACGTCGTTTCGGTCGCCTTCGCGGCGGGCGTTCCCGGCGTCGCGCGAAACCGCGTGTTCTTCCGCATCAGGAAGACCTTCTCGCCGACTTTCTTGAAGTATA
>JAYSKW010000744.1:0-2916 GCA_043726085.1 Limnoglobus sp. | reverse complement strand
CGTATGCGTATGCGTGGCGGAAAGGGGTCTTCGAATGGCGATGAAGATCGACGAAAATGTCTTCGTAAGCAACCTCGATGCACTCGCGAGTTGGGTGCGTAAACATAGCCTGTGGCCGATGCCATTCGCGACGGCGTGTTGTGGTATCGAACTGATGGCCACGGCGAGCAGCCGTTACGATATTTCGCGGTTCGGCAGCGAGGCGATGCGCTTCAGCCCGCGGCAGTGCGATGTGATGATCGTGGCGGGCCGCGTGGTGATGAAGATGGTGCCCGTAATGCAGCGGATTTGGCTGCAAATGCCGGAGCCAAAGTGGTGCATCAGCATGGGGGCCTGTGCGTGTAGCGGCGGCGTGTTCGACACGTACGCGGTAGTGCAAGGCATCGACCGTTTCATCCCCGTCGATGTCTACGTTCCCGGCTGCCCGCCCCGCCCCGAGCAATTGATTCGCGCCGTGCTCGACCTTCAAGAAAAGATCCAATCGACCGGCACGCTGAACGCCCGCGAGTTCGACAAACGCACCGCCTACGAAGGCCCCGGCGACCTCGTGAAACAACTCCCGCGCGGCAGCGTCGTCGTCGCCCCCGGCGACTACCGCACTGGTACGAAAGTTCATCACTAATACTGAAAAGATTTTTAACCGCAAAGGGCGCAGAGTACGCTGAGTGATCGATTGAAAATTGAAATGTATTCTCCGCGTTCTTTGCGGCCTCTGCGGTTAAATTCTGTTGCTGAATTAAGGGTATATATGGCAGCCAATTACCTCGTGCCGCTTCAACTCAAGTTCGGTGATACGCTGCGTGGCGAAGAGTTTCGCGACAACCATCGCGTCATCGTACCTGCCGAAAAAATCATCGATGTGCTGAAGGTGCTGAAGGAGCAATTCGGCTTCAATATGTTGTGCGATCTCGCGGGGATCGACTACCTCGGCTACCCCGACGCGACCGACCGCTATGGCATCGTTTACTCGCTGACGAACACCAATACCAGCGAGCGATTGTTCGTCAAAACCTACGTGAACGACCCCGACCCCGAACTGCCGACAGCGATCAACTTGTGGATCGGCGCCGACTGGATGGAACGCGAAATCTACGACATGTTCGGCGTCACGTTCAGCGGCCACCCGGACCTGCGAAGGATCTTGTTACCGAGCGAATTCACGAGCTACCCGCTGCGCAAAGACTACCCGCTACGCGGCTACGGCGAACGCCACAACTTCGAGAAACTGATCCGCTCGGAGGGGTAATTTAACGCACCCTTTTTGGTGCCAATTAGAGGTTTTGTTTATGCCGCTGGAAGCACTGGATCCGATGACTGAGGCGGGTGCCGACCGCGAGTTCCTGTACACGTTGAACTTCGGGCCGCAACACCCGGCGACGCACACGACGTTGCGCCTCATCCTCACGCTGGATGGCGAGACGATCGTGAAGGCGGTGCCGGATATTGGTTTCTTGCATTCGGGGTTCGAGAAGCTTGGCGAAGATCTCGACTTCAATCAGTATGTGACCATCGTCGACCGGATGAACTACATCTCGCCGGTGGCCAACGAGATCGCGTGGCACCATACGGTCGAGAAACTCATCGGAATTGAGATTACACCGCGTTGCAAATATATACGCACCATTCTTGCAGAACTCGCCCGCATTAGCGATCACCTGTTGTGCGTCGGCGCGACGGCACTCGATCTCGGTGGCCTGACGGCGTTTCTGTATGCGTTTAACGAACGCGAAAAAATCTATAACATCATCGAACAAGCGAGCGGGCAGCGGTTCCACCCGAGTTATACGCGCGTCGGCGGCTTGATGGCCGACGTGACGGATGAATGGATTCAACTCATCCGCATCTTCGTGGCGAGCTTTCCGAAAGTTCATGCGGATGTGTGTCGATTGTTGAATCGCAACAAAATCTTCGTGGATCGCACCAAGGGTATTGGCGTTCTCACAAAAGAAGAAGCGATCAATATGAGTTGCACCGGCCCCGTGGCACGGGCTTCAGGTGTAGTGCGCGATTTACGCAAAGACGAACCGTATTTGGCGTATGGAGATCTTCAAGACAGCTTCAAGGTCGCCTGTGCGAAGGCGGGCGACTGCCAGAGCCGATACTTGGTGCGGATGGAAGAGATGGTGCAGTCGATCCAGATCATCAAAGCCGCCGTGGAAAACCTGCCGAGCGGCCCCGTGAATGTGTCGGTCGGCGACAAACTCGGCATCCCGGACAAGGCAGCCACATACCGCAGCATCGAAGGATTAATCCAGCATTTCGAGCTATTTATGTGGAACCGACAGTTTGAAACGCCGGTGAATGAAGTCTACGGCGCGAACGAAACCGCAAACGGCGAACTCGGCTTTTACATCGTTGCCGACGGCGGCGGTAAAGCTTGGCGCGCCCGCACGCGGCCACCGTCGTTCCTCCACTTTTCGATCTTCCCGCACCTCATCGAAGGCCATCAAATTTCCGATGTACCCGCCGTGTTGGGAAGCTTGAATATCATCGCGGCGGAGTTGGATCGATAGCGAAGGAGTACCGATGGCAACGCACGTTCTCGAACGGGTACGAACCGAGCCGATCATACAGGCGCTGCCTACGATTGGGGGCCGTATGTATGCGATTGCCTTCGACATGGATATCGAATCGCTCCGTCAACATTATGGCGACCCGTACAACAATGCGTACATGGAAATCCGGCGAATCCTCGAACGCTTCGGCTTTCGATGGCAACAAGGTAGCACGTACTTCGGCGGCGAGAGTGTGAATGCCGTGACATGTGTGATGGCGGCCATGGATTTATCGCGTAACCTACCGTGGTTTGCACCATCAGTACGCGACATTCGCATGTTGCGGATTGAAGAAAACAACGACTTGATGCCCGCAGTTCAACAAGCTGCTGAGAGCGAGTGAATATGAGCGTACTGAGTG
>JAYSKW010000743.1:0-2301 GCA_043726085.1 Limnoglobus sp. | reverse complement strand
ACCACCCGAACCGCCGGTAATCGAGATCACGCCCGCTTCGACTTCGGCCATCTTCGATTGCGCCAGCCGCGTGCCTGTGGCGTAGTTCAAGGAGTCGATGGCGTTCTCGCTGCCCAAGTCCACGAGGCGACCGATGGCGGCAATCGAAAGCAAGAAGATCGCGAGCGCGATCAGGACTTCGATGAGCGTAATTCCCCGTCGCTTCGGGAGCGTCGTTACGATCACGGTTTCGCTCCTCCTGCCGCAGGAATTTTGCTCGTCGTCGTCGCGCCGGTCAGGCCGCGAATGCTGATGAGCAACGGCGTCACGCCTTTTTCGGTGACGATCAACTCCGCACTATCTTCGCGGCAAGTACCATCGGCTAAGAATGTCACAACCCGCTTCCACCCGGAACTGTCTTGTACGGCAAACTCGGCTTCTTCTTCAGTCAATTGTAGCGTTACGCCTTTCGGTAAATCGTCTTCGCGAATGAGGATCGGGCTACTATCGTCGTCCGAAGTCGCGACTTCGCCGAGCGCTTCGTAGGTATCTGGCGCGATGCGAATGCGACGGCCATCTTCGGAAATGGCGAACCGGTACGCTTGCCCGTTCTCAATCGCTTTCGAGCGAGCCTCAGCCATACGACCGCGAACCATATCCGCAGCCGCCTTGACGTACACATCGCGCCGCGTGGCCGTCAGCGTGGGCAAGATGACCCCGCCGAGAATGATCAGCACCGCCATCACGGCAATGAGTTCGACGAGAGTGACCCCGCGACGTTTTCGTTGAGACATCGCAAGGTTACCTGAAGGGGTAATGGGAATGGGCACGGTTCCAATCGCGGCGATTTTCGGTAGCCAGTGAATGATTCCACCGGCTACCCACCCACCCATCCCTGGAATCACGCCCGATTTCGGAATCAACCTAACACACCAACGACTTACGTCCGATTTCGATCATCTGGAACCACGCCGAAACCACTTTTGGGTGGTCCTTGTACTGCAAAATTGCACCATCGCATTGAACCATGTCCCATTCGCGATGCTACTTTCGCGGCCAGAAGATCTCTTCGCCTTTGATGACCGTGAAGAATTGGATGCGGTCTTGTTGTTCCGCGTTCGACATCTGACGAATTTGGTACCGGTTACCGTAAGGGTCGCTCAGAGCAGAAGTCCCTTGCGTCATGTAGGGTGCAAGCTGCGAGATGTCCGAAAGATCTTCATCGGTCTTCAACTTATACGACTGGTAGGCCGTATTGAGGGCTTGCATGTCCATCAGGGCTTTGTCTTTCTTCGAGTCGTCGAAGAACTTGAACACGTAAATACTCGATACCGACGCGAGCACCACGATGATGGCGACCACGACGAGGACTTCGAGAAGTGTAAAGGCCGAGCGACGCGAATGGGAGCGGCGGGCAGGGGAAACGATCATGGCAAACCTCCGTTAGTGTGTATTTGGATTCTACCGTAACATTAGACAGGGAGCGAGTTAATAAATTATGAGAGGTTCGCAGCCGAGGTAAGGTTCAGCTGCAATCCTTGCGCAATTCGCAACTTATGAGTCGGCACCACCCACGGCAGACCCCATCTTAAACACGGGCAAGAGCAGCCCGGCGACCACCAATAAGACGACGACGGCCATCACTAACAACATCAGCGGTTCGAGAAGTTTCACCATCAGTTCGAGGTTGCGCGCCGTCCGTTTCTCCAAACTGTCGGCAATGTCGATCAGCACCTTCTCCAAGCTGTTCGCTTCCTCGCCGACAGCGATCATTTCAACGACATCGTGCGGGAAGTACTTGCAACGCCGTAGTGGGTCGGCGAGTTTCTGCCCGCTCGTCACGTTCTCGGCGGATCGCTCGATCGCCTCAGCGAGGACTTTGTTCCCCGTCGAATCCTTGGCGATGTTCAGCGCCTTCAGAATCGGGATGCCGTTGTGCAGCATGGTGCCGAGGATTCGCGTAAATCGAGACAGCGAGAGAGCGAGGAAGACACTGCCGAATAACGGCAACTGGAGTCGGAGGGCGTCGGCAGTGTACCGCCCCGGACCTCGCGACCACCATACCAACGTCGCAATCGAGCCAACTACGACAATCACAAGCACCAAGCCCACCCACGATTGCAACTGATGGCTCGACCAGATCAGCGCCGTCGTCAACAACGGCAGTTCGCCTTTGGCTTTGAGTTTCTCGAAGATCGGCTCGAACTTTGGCACGAAGAAGATCACCAACACGTTCAGCACGAACAATCCCGCGAGCAACAGGAATGCGGGGTATGCGAGTGCCCCGATGACCTTCGCTTTGAGGTCTTCCTGGTGTTCGAC
>JAYSKW010000742.1:0-2999 GCA_043726085.1 Limnoglobus sp. | reverse complement strand
GTCTGGGTCGGTCGCGGATTTCGCGGGTTTCCCGCAACGACCGCGAAACCGAAGTACTGAACCTCGCCTTCCGGATTGGCTCCAGTTGCTCAAACGACCCAGACGCGGCCAAGGATGGCAAAGTTCCGAAGGCGGAACTTCACACGAAGAGGTGTTTTGTGGAGACGTGGAAAGTGACTTGCGATACGTGCGAGCACATGTGGACGCTGGCAGGAAATTGGTCGGAATATATGCGATCCGAGATGGAATCGCGACCCTGCCCCTGCTGTGCCTCTTACACCCTATCCAGCCCGGAACCTAAAGTGTATTCCGGCCGCGCCCGACGCCTGTTCCACTCGCCCGTCTGCGTCCCCATCGGTAGCCGCACCGCTTAAGCGGGCGACAAATGCCGGAAACCAGTTTGCGCGAAACAAAAGTCACTTATCGATTCGGGCTTGCTCGAAAGTGTAACTGAACGCGCCGAGCAATTCGCCTTCACGACATCCATGGCATGAAGTGCAAGCTTTGGCAGCCCGAATGCCTCCCACTGCCCTTTGATATTTGTTCGTTGTGTCGCGGCCCACATACATTCGATCTCCGGTAGCGATTGCTTCTATTGCGACCATCTCGAACGGATCGAGTGTTCGTGTCGGTACTAACTTTGCTTCGTCCATGCGAGGCAAATTCTCGGTTAAGTAAACAGTCGGATTATCGTGTACCACCAAGCCAATTAAGTACAACGATGACAGGCTCCAGCGATCTTCGGCATACCTGCGCGGGTCGTGTAACGCAGTATTTCCAGTAGACCAACCCATACGATGCGATTGGAACCCACGATAACGATTCGCATCATGCTCGAAGCCCCAGCCATTTGCGAAGACAAAATTGCGGTACGATCTGTGATGCAAATCATTCAGATTGTTCATTTCGTTCGATGTCGCGTGCAAAACACCTATATCCAAGTCACTTGGATACTCTAGGTTTGGCTGCGAAATCGCATTGTGATCGGGTTGGTAGAAACCCATTTGCTCGCTCAGGCCAAACACTCTCCTGAAGCCGAATCCCGCTTTCGCCTCGAATTGTAGTATTGATTCGTTATGCAAATTCGCAATGCTTATTCTGCTATCATCCATTGTGTGACCAACCCTCTGATACATAACCAAAGACAGTGACTCGTTCGTCCATTCCTCTACGTGGTCTGGACGTAGCATTCCTTGAACTGCAGGTCGTGCGGGTCGTTTCAGGCGGGAATCGGGAATCAAGACAGGAAGTGCTTCTCGTATCGCAATGAAACTGCGATACTTCCGTATTTCGGGTGTTGTATTGCAGGAACCGGACAGCACACAATATGAAATAACGCTCAGCATTGCCACGAAAGCGAGCCGTTTCACCCAGTATGTCGATACAGTCGAAATGCGACGCATATTGACACTCTCAACTTTAATATGCGTCTTTCACTTCTAGTAACAAAGCAGCACCAAGCAATGTTAACTAGACACTTTTTCTGGCTTCGGCACGAGTTTGCGTTTCAGCATAGCACGCTACTCTTCATCCATCGAAATCTCCCTCCGGGATTCCGGCGGCTCGTCTTGCGTTGTTACCCTTTAATCACGCCGATGGGGCGCATTCGGGCGACCTTCCGCGACAGGCCCGCTTCGTGGACGACATCGACGACGTCGTCGACGTTCTTGTAGGCTTTCGGTTGCTCCTCCGCGAGTCCCATGCGGCTACTGGCCATCGCGATGACGCCTCGCGCTTCGAGTTCCTTGTCGATGCGGCGACCGATGGAGTCCTTGACGGCGGCAGTGCGGCTCATCGCGCGGCCGGCACCGTGGCAGGTCGTGCCGAAGGTCTTCTCCATGCTGCCCGGCGCGCCGACGAGGATCCAACTCGCACGCCCCATGTCGCCGGGGATAATCACCGGTTGCCCAACAGCACGATACTGTTCCGGCACCTCGATGTGCCCCGCCGGGAACGCCCGCGTCGCGCCCTTGCGGTGAACCCAGACCATCTTCCGTTTGCCATTTACAACGTGCTCTTCAAACTTCGCGATGTTGTGTGCGACATCGTAAAGAAGTTCCATTCCGAGGTCTTCCCAAGATCGGCCGAAGTAGTCGGCGAAGACTTCGCGGGCCTGGTGCATCAGCAGTTGGCGGTTGCAGAAGCCGTAGTTTGCGGCGGCACGCATCGCGGCGATGTACTTGCGTCCTTCGGGGCTGTCGGCGGGTGCGCAGGCGAGTTGGCGGTCCGGCAACACGATGCCGTATTTCTTGTCGACGTTGCGGAATGCGGCGAGTGCATCGTCGCAGACCTGATAGCCCAACCCGCGCGAGCCGGAGTGGATCATCACGCAAACTTGGTTCAGTTCGAGGCCGAAGACTTTCGCAACGTCCGCATCGAAAATGTTATCGACCACTTGCACTTCCATGAAGTGATTGCCGCTGCCGAGCGTACCGCATTGCTGGCTGCCACGCTTCACCGCATGGTCCGTCACCTCGTGCGGGTCGGCATCGGCAATGCGCCCGTCGGCTTCGGTGTTCGTCAAATCGCGAGCAACGCCGAGGCCACGATCGATGACGAATCGCGGCCCTTCGCCCATCAGTCTGCGCGTGTCAACTTCGTCAAACTTATACTTGCCACTCTTGCCCACGCCCGCCGGGATCGTGTGAAACAGGCCCTTCACGAGTTCGCGAATGTGCCGTTTGACGTCGTGCAGGAACAAGTTCGTTTTGACGAGTCTGACGCCGCAGTTGATGTCGTAGCCAACACCTCCAGGTGATATGACGCCGCCTTCGGCGGGGTCGGTGGCACAGACGCCGCCGATGCAGAAGCCGTAGCCCCAGTGGATGTCCGGCATCGCCAGGCTCGCGCCCTGAATGCCCGGCAACGTTGCGACGTTCGCCACCTGATCCGGAGCTTGATCGCGGCGAATCGCTTCGATGAGCTTTTCGTTCGCGAAAATCAGCCCGTCGACGAGCATGTCTTTGCGGTACGATTTCGGGATGCGGTAGCAACACGAA
>JAYSKW010000741.1:0-2933 GCA_043726085.1 Limnoglobus sp. | reverse complement strand
GGGCCGCGCGTACATCGAAGTCGAACATCGCGGCAAGATTCTGCAAGCGTTCTGGACCGACCCCGAGAAGACGCAGATCGCCATCAAACAGAAGATCGATGAAGCGATGCGCGGTGGGTTCACCGTTCGCACCACCTACGTTCGCGAGAACCGGGGCTACCTCGAATCGCGGCACGTCGACGTCCCGTGGACGAACAAAGACCTGACCGTGAAGTGGGAGCGGTTCGTATCGAAACTCGAACCGGCGAAAAAGGAAACGTACACCGCAATCGTGAAAGGGCTGAACGCCTCGAAGGTCGTCGCCGAGATGGTTGCCGCACTTTACGACGTCTCGCTCGATGCGTACCTGCCGCACAACTGGATGCACAAGTTCAACGTGTTCCGCACCGATTACTCGACGCTGTCAAGTAGCTTCGAGAACGCAGCGAAACAGTTGCAACACTATCGCGGGCAGTGGGACTACACCTATCTGGGCGTGGACATTCGCTACCGCACATTCCCGCAAGACTTGACCGCGAACTTGTGGGGTTACATGTTCGGCGAAGGACGCGGCGGAATGCCGAGGTCGATGTCAAAGGTAGCGGTACCCGCAGCGGCTGGCAGGGCGGAATCGCAGTTGGGCGCAAAGCGCGGCATAACCGATGCGTTTGGAAGAGCCGACGACAAAGCCCCCGACGCGGGTGGCGGGGACGGTGGTGACAAAGGCCCCGACCTCATTAAGGTGGCGGCCCGCAAGAACCTCAACGAGACCGCGTTCTTTTTCCCGCACTTAATATCGGATGATAGTGGAACTGTGAAGCTCGAGTTCACGATGCCCGAAGCGCTCACCAAGTGGAAGTTCATGGGTTTCGTACACGATAAAGAGTTGAAGAGCGGCTACCTACAAGATGAAGTGATTACGGCAAAAGACTTGATGGTGCAGCCCAACCCGCCGCGATTCCTGCGCGAAGGCGACATCCTCGAATTCAGCGTGAAAGTGAGCAACCAATCGCCGACGAAACAAGTCGGGAAAGTACGGTTGAACCTCAACGATGCCCGCACCACCGCCACGATCGATGCCGTGATGGGCAACACCGCCGGCGATCAGGCGTTCGATATTCCGTCTGGGGAATCGCGCAGTTTCTACTGGAAACTCAGCGTTCCCGATGGCCAAGGTGCGATCACGTACAAGGCCGTCGGCGGGACCGACCGACTGAGCGACGGCGAAGAAGGGATGCTGCCCGTACTCTCGAAACGCATCCTCGTGACCGAGTCGATCCCGCTGCCGATTCGCGGCAAGACGACGAAGACGTTCGACTTCACGAAGTTGCTCAACTCCGGCAAATCGGACACGGTGAAGCACCAGTCGCTGACGGTGCAAATGACCTCGCAACCCGCATGGTATGCGGTGATGGCATTGCCATACTTGATGGAATACCAACATGAATGCAGCGAGCAAACCTTCAACCGTCTGTATGCCAATTCACTCGCCCGGCACATCGCCAATAGCGACCCGAAAATTCGACGCATCTTCGACCAGTGGAAGAACACGCCCGCACTCGATTCGCCATTGACGAAGAACCAAGATGTGAAAGCGGTGATGCTCGAAGAAACGCCGTGGCTCCGCGATGCGAACAAGGAATCCGAGGCGCGCCGCAACGTCGGCATCTTGTTCGACGAGAACCGCCTGAACGACGAAACCGCGCGATTGATGCAGAAACTCGCGGACATGCAGAACGCGGATGGCACGTGGCCGTGGTTCCCCGGCGGGCCGAAGAACGACTACCTGACGCTGTACATCGTCACGGGGTTCGGCCGAATGCGGCACCTCGGCGTGAAGGTCGATGCCGCCATCGCAGCCAAGGCGATCACCCGCCTCGATGCCTGGATGGACGAGCAGTACAAGGAAATTCTGAAGCACTCGAAGAACCCCGAAGACAATCACCTGAGCAGCACGGAGGCGCTGTACCTCTATGGCCGCAGCTTTTTCCTGAAGGACAAGCCGGTCGCGCCGGAACATCAGGCGGCTTCGGAATACTGGCAACGCCAGGCCCGCAACCACTGGCTCAAACTCGCAAACCATCAGTCGCAGGCGCACATCGCCATCGGCCTGAAGCGATTCGGCGACAAGGACACGCCGAAGGGCATCCTCGCATCGATCAAGGAACGATCGGTTTCCAACGAGGAAATGGGCATGTTCTGGCGCGACACCGAGCTTTCGTATTGGTGGTATCACGCACCGATTGAAACCCAAGCGGTGATGATCGAAGCATTCGACGAAGTCATGAACGACGCGACCGCCGTTGAAGATTGCAAGGTGTGGCTACTGAAACAAAAACAAACGCAGAACTGGAAAACCACGAAGGCGACCGCCGACGCCGTGTATGGATTGTTGCTTCGCGGCGACAATTTGTTGAAGTCCGATTCGCTCGTCGAAGTGACCGTGGGTGATATGCCGATCAAGCCAGAAAATGTAGAGGCAGGCACGGGGTTCTACGAGCAGAAATTGATACGCGGCGAAGTGAAACCCGAGTTCGGTAAAGTGACGGTCAAGAAGACCGATGCGGGCGTCAGTTGGGGCAGCGTTCACTGGCAGTATCTCGAAGACATCAGCAAAGTGACGCCGCACGAAGGCACGCCACTGAAGCTGGAAAAGAAGCTGTTTAAGCGAACCTTCACGAAGAAGGGGCCAGTGCTGGAACCGGTGGCGGGGCCGGTCGAAGTCGGCGACGAGATCGTTTGCCGCATCGTGTTACGCACCGACCGCGACATGGAGTACGTCCACTTGAAGGACCATCGCGGCAGCGGCACCGAACCGGTCAGCGTGCTCAGCAAGTACAAGTTCCAGGACGGCCTGTACTATTACGAAAGCACGAAGGATACCGCATCGCACTTCTTCATCGACTACTTGCCGAAGGGCGTGTATGTATTCGAGTATGCGGTGCGAGTGCAAC
>JAYSKW010000740.1:0-2795 GCA_043726085.1 Limnoglobus sp. | reverse complement strand
TCCTGGCCCACCGATGAAACACCCGAGTGAATCGCGTGTCGACGACGCCAATGCCCCGATTTGATGCGATGACGGCCCTACGTCACTGCCACTCTCAATCGTTGGCCAATCTGCCCGCGAGGCCAGCAGACGCTGGATTGAATCCACAATCCTCTGTTCCGCTACCGCCCGCTCCGTGAGTGACAGCCATCTGTCAGCGCCATCGCGTTTGATGCGAATCCACCCGGCACGAATCCCCAGCCGGATGGCTCGCAAAGGATCGACACTATCGCCGTGCCCACACGCCGCCGTAATCGCGTCGATAGCGACCTGAGCGGCAACCCACGTGCTACCACTTCGGTCGTCCCGAATCGCGCACCATGCCGAAAGGAACTGTCGTTTAAGCGAATCCGCACGACCGCCTGCATCGGATCGCATCTTGTCGCATCGCTTAAACGACGCGCCCGGAACGTGGGCCACGAGCATCGAAAACGGATCACGAGCGATAACCGAAGGCGCTTTTGCCCCCCATAGTGATATCGCCCTGTCAGTCGTTTTCGTCGGGAATCCACGACCCGAAAACAGCCCGAATAAATCGACCTTCGTTTTCTCGCGGCCCGAACGACGCGATAATTCTTCGGCTGCAATTAGAGCGTTATCGAGCGACATGATCTTATCGGCAGACACCTGCATTGGAGTTGTACGAACGACCTCCACGGCAGTCGAACCGTAAGCGTCCCAGAGTTTCAGTGCCGTCTGCTGGCCAACCCCAGAGCATATCTCTGATAGGTATTTGATCACTCCATTTTTTGCGTGTGGTGTGTTTTGCACCCACGTCGCCGCCTTGAATCGCGGCCCGCGATCGTTCTCTTCCCACCGCCCGAGGAACCGAATATTGTCGCCTTTGGCAAATGTTTTGAACGGCTCTGCACACACTACGATATGCCCGTCGGTTAACGCCACAAACGAGCATGGAGATTCATCGTCGGGCGGCGTAGACCATATGATTTTATCCACGATCCCCGTGTGTTCGACTTTCGTACGATCTTTCACGACCGGCCCGGCGAACCCGTATTTCGTCGCCATTATTTTACCTCTGCTTTCTGTCGCATTTTCGCGAGCGCCCGCAACTTCACTTCGAAAATCCGTTGAGGCGAGCATCCTTGTTTTGCGGCGATTTCCCCCAGCGTTTGAACCGCCCCATCGAACCCGAAGAAACCACGAATTACCCTTTTTTCGTAGGGTGTAAGGCATTCGAGTAATGGTTGCAACTCGCTCGCGTGGTCAATTCGATCTTCGATTTCTTGCAGGTGATTTTTGCCGTCACTCACTTCAAAGTTGTCGATGCTAACGCCGGGGTGATGGTGTAATCGTTCCGATTTTGCCGCCATGAGGATATGCCAGCCGCACATTTTTTTGATGTAGTTATGCAACGTGCTAGTACGACCTCGCGTTTCGTGACGTTGCGATTTGTGACTTGGTACATATTTCGCCACGGCTTTGCATAGTGCGAGTTCACACAACCCGCCGAGATCGTCATAATGGAGTGGAGTCTTGCCCCGAAAATGGCGTTTCGTTGAATGGGCGGTCCCCAGATGTTGCTGGACCGTTTCTTGCTGTTTTTTGGTGAGGCGAACCGGTTTGCTTTCTGGCATTATCAGTATCCGTACCTTTCAATATTACGCAATTGCGTATTGCTTAATTGTGGATTTAAAATGCAATTGCAGTGTGATCAATCGTTGCGGCGTTCGTCGTCAGCCAAGATATCAACGAATTCGCTCAAAACAGAAGCCGCACCGATGGCGGCGATCACGAGCATGATGCCGAGTGAAATATACAACATAGTATACATAGTGTACATACCTTTCAATCGCACGCTAATTTGCGTGCATAGAGGATCGTGAATAGTCGTCGTTATCAGACCGCACGGGCGAATTCGAATCGCCTGATTACCCGGCCCATTGCCGGCGTGCGGAGCTTTGGGGAGTCTCGCGGCCTTACACAGCGCTACAGATCGCCAGCGTCAACCTGTGGCTTTTTCGCCTTCGGGGGGCCTTCGAGAATTGGTGGGCCACCGGCAACGATTGACTTCACGAGAGGGTTATCGACGTGGATAACGCCGCTGAAAAACTTCACCTTGTCGCTGACGCCCGCCGTACCTTTGTCTTTGTTTTCCCACTTTTCATTGACGACATCGATCACGCACCGAGCGTTTAAAACGTCTTGAAACACGCTCATTTTCTCGCCTTTTGCGTCGGATGCGTAGACGTACTTCCCTTCGGTGACTTTGAGCAAACCGACCGCCTGAGCGCGAGACGCCTGTTGGTTTTGCTTCGTCGTTTTTTTCTTGTCGTCGTCGCCGTCGGCAACGCTCCACAGCACCTCCTTGACGTTTTTGCCGTCGAATTTCCCGCCGATAATTTCGTACGTCATCTCGATCCCTCGCGTGCCGTTTTGCGCGACGTGATCTTTCACGCCTGCGAGTTGCGCGAGGTACTTGCCCGGTACGACGTTTTCGCCCGACGTTGCCTTACCCACGTTTTCGGGGTTCATTTCGTCAACGTTAAAATCGAGACCCATGATAGTGATACCTTGTACAGTGTAATGAGAATTAAAACCAGAGACACGAAATTAGATCGATAGCAACTCGAAAATACCTTGCGATTGCAGACGGACCTCCGCCGATCTCGCCGCCAAATACTCGGGCTCTGCCGAGTCCGCCGACCTCGACGATTCCGCCGCCGAGTTCGCCGCCCATATCGCCGAGTACGCCGCCGAGTCCGCCGACCTCGCCGAGTCCGCCGACCACGCCGATT
>JAYSKW010000739.1:0-3131 GCA_043726085.1 Limnoglobus sp. | reverse complement strand
ACCCGGCAACGTGTCTGGGTAAAAACCCGCGTCGTAGACCACGATTTCCGGAAGCATATTCGACAACAACAGCTTGTTGAAGCCGCCCACGTCGTTCACGGTCGAGCCGACTTCGAGCCGCTTGCCACCGATGTCGGCGGGGTTTGTGTTGCGAAGGATCGTCTGCAACGTGCCCGACGACATTAGGTACTGGCCTTTGCGGAAGTCCGTGGCATAACCGAGCCGGTTTTGCTGCCACGTAACCTCTCGCAGGTAGTCGAACGGCTTGCTGTTCGCGAGATCCGTGAACAGCGTTCCCGGCGTGTACTGATTGATGTCGTACACTTGCGTGTCGAGCGGGGTGCCGCTTTTGTTGCTCGATGCGAAGCCACCAGTAAGCAACATCTGGAAATTGCTATATTCGATTCGGTCCTTGAACCGCTTTTCCAGATTGGCTGCCACTCGCTTGCTGATTTCGCCAGTCGAGTCGAAATCGAACCAGCTTCCGGGTGCTCGCCGATCCGTCAGCATTCGCTCTTCGAGGCCGTATTTATCGCCGTACACGCCGGGACTTACACGCCACGATTGGATCGATGGCATGTTGATCGCGCCGGGCGAACCGTTCCACCCGCGAGCAAACTGCAACCCTTGCGAAACGTTGGGCCGCTCGTAAATCAACTCACTTTCGTTGACGGTAACCGGCGGCATGATTAACATGCCGATGCGATCCGCGTCGGGACGCAGCATGTTTTTTGCGAGAAGCAGCTTAACCGTCATCGCGCTGCCCATCGCGAAGTCCATCGGCATAGATCACCCTTTTCTGTGTTTGCGAAACGTGTTCGCCTTAGTTGTTTTTGCTTGAGAATTAGAAGATTTTGACGATCGCGCCTGGCGAGTTCCACGCCGAACCGCTCACTAACTTGCCGAGCGAAGTGACCACGGCGGCGCTGGCGTTAGGGATGTCCGACACGTAAAACTCGCCGCCGTTGCACGCCCCCACGTCGACGCTGTTGGACGCGCCGAACTGATCGACGATGCACCCACGCGAGTCCGTTTTCGTCGCTACGACGAGCAATACCGTTGGCGACTGGCGCCCGTCTGACGCGCCCGCCAGTTCTTTCGCGTAACAACCGACAGGGAATGCGTTTCCTGCCGTCGTCTCCGCGATGCTGGGGGACGATCCGCCAGTGATGCTAGAGATCACTTGTGGCGGCGCGATCTCGCGAGACTTGTGTTCAGGCCCCGTGTAAGTCACCACGAAAGGCGAACCCCCCGTGACTGTGACTGCGTTCACGCCGAGTGCGGCGTTGAGTGCGGCTTGGATCGCAGCGCCGTTCGCGTTGAACGCAATGTCTGGCGTCTGCGCACCATTCTGGTAAAGGAAGGCGTAAGCCCCGCCTGTACCGCCACCGGGAGTAATCGTGTGGACTTCATTGCGGAGCGGGCTCGTGACCTCACCGAGGGCCGTGCCGCGAGGGTAGTTGATGCCCGCTGGCAGCCGAACCGCTATCGTCGTGAGCAGGTGGTGATTGCGGGCCGCCTGAAGCGGGTTGACGTCGAACGTCTGTTGCGGAATCGATGGCATTTTGTTTCCTTAAATATGGTTTGGTTTCGGGCCGCGATGATTGGCATGTCTGCCTTTACACGCCAGCCATTAATTTCTTGTGAGCGACCTTGGCTTGGTAATCGACGCCAGACGTTTCCGCCTTCGCGGTGAACTCTTTTAGCTGTGCCATTTCTTGGCTGTCTGCCGACCCCATCGGGTCTTCGATTGCCGAGAATCGGAAGTCTTTCGGCCGCGAAAGAAGCTTGGTTTTCCAGACATCAAACGGCGTCTTGCCCGCGTTCTCTTTCCCTGCCGAGAACGTGACGGTCTGGCTTCGCGCCATGCCGATTTCCATTTGGTCGGCTTTGTCGGCGGGGGTCAACCGACCTTCGCGGCACGCCTGTTCGACGACACTTTGCACGTTCGTTCGGTGGCGGGCTGCTCGATCTTCGTTGAAGGTGCGAGAGAAGGCGGCGAGGTCTTTGTCTGAGGGCTTCATGGCCTGCATCGCCTGCTGCATCGCCGCGAATTCTTTGCGAGTGACCGGCATGTCGTCTTGGTCGCACCCGGCGGAAGCCCGCAACTTGTCGTTACGCGTGTACCCAATCGTGTCCCCGTCGTCATCTTTTACGCGAGGGTTGTAGTGCTCCATCGCGCCGACATTGCCGCCGTTCGCGGCCATTTGCACTGGTGCATCAGGGACGGTCGGGGTCGCGTCTGGCTGCGCGGCGAACTTCGCCTGCATAGCGGCCATGAACTCGGGACTGCTGACAGTGGTGAGGAGCGTTTGCAACTCGTCGTCGCTCTTGCCGGCCATCGAAGGGTCGTCGACCGGAACGCCGAGGTCTCGGAGTTGCTGAATGATGTCGTCGCGCACGGGGATAACCTCTTTCGAGTAGCGGTTGAAAATAGCTTTGGGTGAAGGCAAACCGGCGATACCCGGCGCTTCTTCGCCGAGGAACGCAACGCCCGTCAGCACGTAGCCGGGAATAGTTTTTGAAGGGTCAATAGGGTCTGGGATGTTCGGTTCGATCTCAACCGAACCCGTCGGGTATCCGCCGTTCAAAACCTGTTCGTAGAGGTCGAACGTCTCGCCGTTTTCTCGCACGCCTTCGCGGTGAATCTTCTCAACGTCGATGGCGAACCCGCCATCTGGCGTCGACCGGCACGCGGTGATTCGACCGACCGCCGGCAGGCCCAGAGAAAGTTTGATACTCTGCTTGTCGTCGTGCCCGAGTTTGCCGACAGGCTTGATGTAAGCGTTTTCGCCCGTGGAGTACTTCTGGAAGTTGGCGACGATCTGCTTACAGTCGTCCCGCGTGTATAGATTGTTTTTGTGGTACCCCGGCGTGAACACATGCCAGTCCATCACACGAAAACGATCACCAGACAAGTCGGGCAAAGGCGGTGCAGGAACGGGCGTGTCGGCGTGGGTAGCCATGCCGACGATTGCGAATCGAATTGCCTGAGTGCAGCGAGCCGCGTGGGATGAGCGAGGCCGACGACTTGGAGAATAACCCGTTGAACAGGGAAGAACTTACGCAATGCATGTCTGAGATCGATTGCCGAACTGGGTAGTGGCCTATCAGTGTGTTAACGATTCCCG
>JAYSKW010000738.1:0-2836 GCA_043726085.1 Limnoglobus sp. | reverse complement strand
TCCCGGCAACGTTTCGCGAACGCTACCTGAACGACTTGAGCTTCCCCGATTGATGGAATCCCTCTCATCATGATCCCAACTTCCGTGATCTACGCCGGTCTCGCCGGTTGCCTGATTGCCCTCGTCGTTGCCACCGCGCAACAAAAGTGGCAATGGAAGGTGTTCTTCCTGCTGGCATTACGGCTGGCGATCGGCTGGCAGTTCCTGTTCGAGGGGCTGAACAAGATCCATTCGCACAACGTCGGGCCATCCGAAACGAACAAGGTATTTACCAGCGAACCGTACTTCAAAGCCTCGCCCACGTGGTTCGGCGGCGTGATGCGAACGCAGTTCGACGATCCTGCCGTAACGTTCGCCAGTAAGCTGAAAACGATGCTGGAAACGACCCCGACCGAGTTCGCGAAACTCTCGCTTGCGGCACAAGCCGATGCCTGCCCCGCCGATGTCGCGAAGGAACTCGACGCGCTGCCCGAAATCGCCGAGGCCGCGATTAAGAAGGCCGCCGCAGCGGATATCAAAGGTGCGCCGGGAGCTTACGACAAAGAGCTCAAAACCATCGCCGACGAAGAAGCGGCGGAGATGTTTGCAGCCAAGGACGACAAAGCCAAGGCCGCCGCGAAGGAGAAAGCCGAAGACGCCCGCAAGGCATCGGCGAAGAAACGCGATACGACGCTCGCAGATGCCAAGAAACGCGAAGAAGGTGCGAAAGAGCTAGCTGCCAAAGCCATTCTCGCATCGAAGGCCAAATTTGCACGTTGGGTTCACGGTGCCGAAGGCCGCGATACGAAGGTGAAATTTGTTGGGCAAGATGTCGCACTGACCGCCCCGCAACGATTCGCACACATCAACTGGCTCAAGGGCGAAGTCGCCGCCGCCAACGAACGCCTGTCGATGAAGCTCGGTAACGGCAATGGCACCGAGACAAAGCGTGCGGCCGAGGTGCGAACCGAACTCGTCGTCGCCGAAGCCGACCTTGCGAACGATGCGAATGCATTTGCCACCGAACTGAAAACCGGCCTCGGCTGGACGAAGTCCGCCGACGACAAACCCGTGACGCGGCCCGGCGAAATGGCCGACCGTTTCACGATGTATTTCATCGCCTCCGTCGGTGCCTGTTTGTTGCTCGGGTTGTTCACGCGAATTAGTTGCGTGCTCGCCGCCGGGTTCCTAGTCACTACGTACCTCACGTGGCCCGCCGTGCCATGGTACCCGCAACCGCCGAACACTGAAGGCAACCCGTTGTTCATCAACAAGAACCTCATCGAGTGTTTCGCACTCCTGAGCCTCGCGTTCCTGCCAACGGGCCGCTGGATGGGCCTCGACGCAATCATCGCCTACGTCTGCGGCTGCGACAAACCGAAGAAAGTCGCCGAAACGAAGGCGGTTTGACGGCCAACTGAACGAAATCGAACTCAACATACATTCGCCTTGGAGCTTCCCGATGCCTCTCGATATTACTGCCGAACAGAAAGCCCAAGGGGCGAAAAACTTTGCGAACACCGCTGGCGATCTCAGTCGGCGTGGGTTCATGAAGAGTATGGTGGCGGGTGCGGCTGTGGTGCCCGTTTCGGCCGCCGTTTACTTCGGCTACGATTCGTGGAAGGGAAACAAAGCCGTTCGCACCGCGCTCATCGGTTGCGGTGACGAGGGTGGTGTGCTCGTCGGCGACCACAACCCGGAATTCAACGAAATCGTGGCGATTGTCGACCCGCGACCGACGAACATCGTGCGGACCATCGAAGGCGATACCGGCCCGCGTAAAGGGTTGAACAAACTCTACGGAAAAGAGACCGCCAAGAAGATCGCAGTTTACGACAACGTCGATGCCCTTCTCGCGGACAAAACCAAGCTTGGCCTCGAAGCGGTCGTGATTGCCACGCCGTTAAACACGCACGATGTCATCGCCAAGAAGTGTATGGATGCCGGTTTACATGTACTATGTGAAAAGTTGATGGCTCGCACCATCGGCCGTTGCAAGGAGATGATCAAATACGGCAAGGACAAAGGCCTGCTACTCTCGATCGGCCACCAGCGCCACTACAGCACCTTGTATGCGCACGCGGTCGAAGTCGTGAACTCCGGCGTGCTCGGCGACCTGAAGCATATCAAGGCGCAGTGGCCGCGTAACAACTCGTGGCTATACGACCCCAAGTCCGAAAAGTTGCCGATCGTGAAAGGCTCGGAGCCATACTACCGCGACGGTTGGTGCAAGGCGATTTATCAGGCCGATGCGGAGGCGGTGACGCCCGAGAAGCTCAAGGCACTCGGGTTCGATAGCATCGAGCAACTCGTACGCTGGCGGATTTTCGACAAAACCGGTGGCGGGCTGATGGCCGAACTCGGCAGCCACCAACTCGATGCCGCAAGCATTTTCCTCGGCAACGTCCATCCGATTGCAGTATCCGGCGTCGGCGGCAAGTACTTCTACGGCCCCGGCCGCAACGACCGCGAAGGCGACGACGGGGTGTTCGTGAACTACGAATTCCCCGGCCCCAATCACCCCAAAGGCCGCAACAAGGGCAAGGACGAAAGCGACATTGTTGTGGTGTCGTATACGTCGTTCAACACGAACAGTTTTGAAAAGTACGGCGAGTGCCTGATGGGCAGCCGCGGCACGATGGTCGTGGAGATGGAATCGGACGTGTATTTGTACAAGGAGCCAGAACCGGGCAAGAAGGACAGCGGCGGCCGCGATACAGCGGTGGCTATCACGACGGCGGGCGGCGGCAAACCCGCAATGGAAGCGACGAGCACCTGGGGCGGAGCAGGTGGCCCCGCCGTGGTGAAAGCCCCCGGAGCCGCCGCATGGGATACGCCCGTTCGCGGATACCGCACC
>JAYSKW010000737.1:0-3884 GCA_043726085.1 Limnoglobus sp. | reverse complement strand
GACTTCTTCAGCGTGAACACTTTGACATCGGACTTCGCGGCCGAGGTCACGTCGAGTTCGTCGATCAATTTCTCGATCAACCGCATCGTCTTTTCCGGTGCCGAAACGAGCACGGAGTTGATGCGGGTATCGGATGTAATATGCACGTCTTCGAGCTGGCCCGATTCGACGACTTGGCCGTTGAGGCTCGTGTAGAAGCGTAGCGAGGTCGTTTTGGTCGTGAGACCGTTACTGCTGGTGCTACTCGTGAGTGTGCCGAACGCACCGCCACCCGCGCGGTTCGCACCCTGGTTTTGGCCACCCGCCGTTGCGAACTGGCCGCCGCCACCCGCTTGCTGGCCGCCACCGAATGCACCGAGGGCACCACCGCCACCGAGGCCGCCACCAACGCCCGTGCCTTGAGCTAGACCCGTCGAACCCGAACCGGTCGATGCGACGTTCGGATTCACCACACCCGCGTTCAGCGCGGTGATGAGGATTTGCGAAATCTCATCGGAGAATGCATTCTTCAGCTTGAACAGGCGAAGCTCGTTGACTGCTGTGGATACTTTCGTGTCGAGGTTCGCGATGATGTCCGCGATGTCCTTGAGGTCCGCAGGCCCGGCTTGCACGTATACCGTGTTGCTGCTCGCATCGAACGTGATGCGGATGAGGCTTTGCTGCTGCGTTTCGCCGGGATACCGCGAGTTGAAGAAATTCTGCAACTGTGCGGTGACGACCTGCGCCGACGCTTTCTTCAGTGGGAAGCTCATCGGCTTCATGCCCGGACTGTTCGGGACATCGAACCGCTTGATCTCTTTCATCACCGCTTCGACCCGGCTCTTCGGTGCGGCGAACAGAATCGAATTGAATCGCGGCAGCGCGAGGAAAAACACCGAGCCGACCGTTTGCGCCTGCTGTTGCGTTTGTTGGCCGGCCAACGCGCCGAAGATGCCACCGAAGCCGCCGCCGAAACCACCCGCGCCGCCGCGGTTCTGTTGTGGGGCCGCGTTCAGGCTCGTCGAACCGACGCCGATGTTCACCCGTGAGAACACGTTCGTCAGCAAGGTCGTCAGGCTGACAGCGTCCTGATTCTCGACCGGAACCACCTTGAGTTCGATCTCCGCCGCGAGGCCAGGCTTCTTGATGAACTCGATGAACTTGAGCAGTGCTTCCATGTCCGCTGGGTTCTTGGTGCGCAACACGAGCAAGCCGAGAGCTTCGAGCGCGTCCGCTTTCACTTCACCCAGTGGGGCCGCAATCTGACCGGCAATGTTCGGCTTCGCGTCCCCTGGCATCGGTTGCGTCACAGGAGTCGTTTGTGTGGCGGCGGGTACTGCGGGTACCGCCGGTATCGCTTGAATGAACTGCACCCGTTGGATCTGCTTGTCCGTTGGGGCTTGGCTATTCTGGTCGTTCAGAGGATCAAAAATCGTAGAGGCAGGGGCCGAAGGGACATCCATGTCCCGGTAGTCAAAAAAATCGGGGCCTCCTGCGGGGTTCGGGTCGAGCGACGAGGATTGTCCCCCCCCGCGTCTCCCGCCTCCGCCGCCCGCGCCACCGGCACCGCGACCACCGCCACCCTGGCCTCCACCGGCACCGCGACCGCCGCCGAAGCCACCTTGGCCACCGGCACCGCGACCGCCGCCACCTTGTGCGCCGCCACCGAATCCGCCGAAGCCACCGCCGCCGAACGGCGAGCCACCGAAGGCACCTCCGCCGAATGGATTGCCACCGCCACCCGCACCTGCGCCCCCGGCGGGACGTTGGGCCGCCGTGCGATTCCCCATCAAGGCTTCGATCGCCTGTTGCACCAGCAACGGGTCGATGCCTTCGAGTTGCACCACGCGCACGACGTCGGTTTGATCTTTCGCCGCTTCATCGAGCGTCGTCACCAACTTCATGATCTCTTCGTAAACTGTGTCGTTACAGTTCACGATCAGGCTGTTCGTCCGGTCGTCGGTCGCGACGGATAACTGCGTCGGCGGGGTCGCTGCGGCGGGTTGCTGGCCGGGTATCGGGAACGGGAAACCGACCGGCTGGACGTTCCGCCCCGCCCGCGAATTCGTGAGGTTCGCGTAAACTTCTTTCAGCGTTGCGGCGATGTCTGCGGCTTGCACGTTCTGAATCGCGATGATTCGCGTCTTGAGTGCCGAACTCGCTTCGACATCGGGCCGCGAATCGATCGCTTTTTCGAGCAGTTTCTTGATTGTGGCGAGGTCGAGCAACGAGGCTTTCACGACGATCAGCGAGTTACTTTGTTTCTCGGCCACGACGCGAATGCGTCCCGGTGCCGGAGCGCTCGGCGCGGCCGCACCGACGCCTGCAAACTGCGCCAGGAAGCCGAGTCCGCCGCCCAATCCACCACCACCGCCACCACCTGGGCCGCCGCGCCCACCACCGGCAGCGGCACCCTGTAGCGGGCCGTTGAAGACTTCATTGATGACCTTCGCGGCTTCTTCCGCACTCGCGTTTTTCAGGCGTAGGATTTCATACATGTTCTCGTTTTCAGTCGGCGTCGCTTGCAGTAACCGCGACAGTTGCCCGATGAGTTCGAGTGCCTCGGGGTCGTCGCTGGCGACGATCACCTTGTTGCCGATGACCGTGATGACGATCGGCTTCTTGACCGGGGCTTGTGGATCGGTGAGTTGCGCAACTACATATTCTGGCCCCATTCGCGGGAACCGCATCGACTTCTTCGAGTCTGGCGGCAACGGTGCCGGTGCGGGCATCGGAGCCTTCGGCGTTTCGCCGGTGCCGCGAAGCTCGACCGGGTTCGACCGCAGCTTCCGCATCATGTCGGCCATCGTCTCCGCGAGTACGGCCGAACTCCCTTTATCGACGGTGATGACGCGAATCGCACTGCCCGCCCCGCCGACACCCGTCGAACCATCGACGAGTGGCAGCATCTTCTTGATGTCGTCGATTTGCTGTTGCGTGCCCTTCAAAATGATCGCGGGCGTTGGGTCGGTACGCGGTTCGAGCGTCGCTCCGCCGCCCGTATCGGGGAAGAGCCGTTTCAATGCGTCGATCAGTTCCTTCGGCTCCCGCCCCGAATTGATCGGGAGGATTTCAAATACGGTCGTCGTCTTCTGTTCCGACGGGCCTTTCAATTGGAGTGCAATGTCGAAGTGGTCGGCTGGTGGCGCGTAGACCATGATTTCGTTGCGCGTCGGCAGCGACATAATCCGTACGAGCGTCGACGTTTTGTAGACGTCCGTTAGCGTCTTCGCGAGCGCGTCGGCGGTCCCTGCGGGCACGGAGTACGTGCGGATTTCCGCCGGGCCGTTGATGCGTTCCAGTGCGCCCTTCGGGCCGACGTCGAGGTCTTTGAGGAACTTCTGTGCGGTCGCGATCTTGTCGGCGGGGCCGGTAATCAAGATCGTGTTCGTCTGTTCCTGAACGGTAATCTGCACGCTACGGAACCGCGGCGCGATACTGCCACGTTGCGGCTGTTGTTGCGGTTGGGGCGGGAAGCCGGGGTACGGGTAGGCACCGGGGTTCACCGGGGTAACTTGCGTGTTGGCATCCGAAAGCAACTTCGTCAGGTTCTCCGCCGCTTGGGCCGCCTTGATGAACTTGCAGTGGTACGTCAGCGAGTCGCCGTTCGATTTTTCGTCTTCGAGGTTATCGATGTCCTTCTTGATCTGCCGCACCGTCGCGGCCGTGTCTTGCACCAATAGCTGGTTGGCCCCGAATGCCTTGACGTCGCCGAACGGCCCTTTGCGTTCCTTGACGTACGGCTGAATATCGTCGGCCATCAGCGTCTTGAGCGGAATCACCACCGAGACGATTTCCGTGTTCGCCTTCTTGGCCAGCTCTTCGAGGCTGATGCGGGGGATATATTCTTGGGGGATCTTCTCGTCGGCGGGGCAGAGTGTGAACGCGCCGCCATCGAGCCGCAG
>JAYSKW010000736.1:0-13436 GCA_043726085.1 Limnoglobus sp. | reverse complement strand
ATTCAACCTTTCAGAACCCGTAGGTCGCGGTCGAAGAGGCTTTGCGATGAGGCCCGACAGAATATCCGCGACAAAAACCCACAAGGTTCGGAATCCTCGCGTGAAGACACTGTCGGGCCTCTCAAAGCTTCGACCCGACCTACAATACCAGTGGGTTCAAAGCAAAAAGGAATACCCGTGAACGGTTAAATTAC
This sequence comes from Limnoglobus sp., assembly GCA_043726085.1. Taxonomy (GTDB): domain Bacteria; phylum Planctomycetota; class Planctomycetia; order Gemmatales; family Gemmataceae; genus Limnoglobus. Next base: position 13,242 of record JAYSKW010000736.1, on the reverse strand, counting down.
CGATTCGAGTCATTTTTGAGAAATGGAAATCGTGCCATTCGTATTGGTGAACGTATAGAGTCCATTCACATGTGCAGGATCATTTGCAAGCAACTCGAATGATCGAGACTCACCCGCCGCTGCCGGCAACGGAATCGTTTGCAGTTCCGCGGTCGTTGGCCATGTGGAGAAGAGCCTTCTCGGAGTGATGATGGCGACCGGATATCGGCTGTTAAAATTAGGATTCCAGTAATTCCCATTCGGGTAAACGGGTGTGTGAGTTGTCCCCGGTTGACCGGGTAATAGTTTGCCACCCGTATCGTAGAGGACTTTTTCATATCCCGCATACGAAAATGAACGGAATCCACCGCGCAATATTGCATTCGACGGCCACACTTTTTTGTGCAAAATGCCTTCGGGCACAGTGATCACACGCGGCTGGTCCTCGTAGGGCACCGACACGCCGAGGGACTGTGGGTTGCTCGCATTGAGCTTGAGCGCCTGCGCAATCATGGCGTGGCTGAATGTAGCCGAACCGTTCTGGTTGAAAAAATACCAGTCCGGCTCAAATTGAATAATCGCAGCCGGATTCGCAGTATTCTGTGCATCGTTCACGAAGTCCACGAGGTAAGAATACGGCATGTATTCCGCTCGATACCACTCGACGGATTTGCCTGTTGTCGGCTCCGACGCGCCTGTCATCCACGACTGGACGCTCAGACCGACTCCGCGTACTCCGGGGTGAGTGACAAGAGTTCTCCAGGAAGTAAGAGGTCCACTCGTTTTTGTAGGGGATAAGCGTATCGTGTTTGTGCCTTCATTTGTTGCATAAGTCGTTAAAATCACGCCAGGGTATTTTCCAGCTAAGTCGATCGCGGTGTTTCGTGCTTCTGTCAGTACATCGCGAGTCAGTGTCGGTATCAATAACAGATTTTCCGGGCGATCTGCGGGATTGAGATTCGGACGTTTAATAACAGTAGGATCGGGAGGATAGCGGGTATTGTCCCATGCAATACTATTGTACTGAACAAAAAGTCCATTTTGTTTAGCAATACTCGCAAAACGCGAGAACCGAGTCCTCGCTTTCTCGTAGCCCCAACCTAAATTTTTATACTGTTGAAAAACCCATTCCGGTTCCGTCATCCGAAAACCAACCATACCACTACCTTGCCCATTTTGATCCACGAGTTTTGGATAGCGAGTCAAATAGTATTGGATCTGCATTGGGTTCGTCGTATCGCTACCCGTTTCGTCCGATAATGGCATGCCAGTATGTGCAGAAGCCGCTTCGTTGATCGGGATTTTTTTCCGATTGCTATCCAGCAATGGTTTGCCATCAACTCCCAGCTCAACTACCGTTCCATAAAGCGACCAAGGCAGGCTTTCGGATGCAATCACGCTCAAAATAAATGGGACATTTCGACTGGTCAGTCGATCGAGCAAGTATGTGACTTTATCCTTGTTTTTATTTTGTGGATTGATGATAGGATATGCAGGATAACCAGCGGCGTGGTAAATTTTCAGTACATCGATCATCCGCTCGATTGCGGCGTTGCCGCCCGGTGCGTCAATCGGCTTCTGTGGCTCTGCCCTGGCAACGAATTCGTTCGACCGACCTTGCGCCACGCTGAAAGCGAGAATTGGCTTGCCTGCAACCGCATTGTCGGCGACGGCCATCGCGAAAGCGAGCGACAGACAAAGTCGCAATAGGAAACGGAAACGCGGCATACGTTTGTCTCCGATACTTCTGTACAGGAAATCCGAATTGGAATTCGCTATTTGACAGTTTACTCATGTCTCCGATGTGGCGCATCGGTATTTTTGAGATTTTTACAAATCGTTTACAGTTGTCATTGATGCAGGGTTCGCAAAGTGCGTAGAGAAGAAAAATCACAAGTTTTTGCTCCGCGTTCTCTGCGCACTCGGCGGTTAAAATTCTGCATGAATTCCCACAAACCATGTGCCATCCCGGTCAAATGGGACAGTTAATAGGTTTCAGATACTAAACGGGCTTCTTTTCGCCCTTCTCGACGGGTGGGCGTTCGGGGCGGTTGCCACCCTTATCGCCGCCAGGGCCACGATCTCCGCCGGGGCGACCGGGACCGCGTTCGCGCATTTCCTTCAACATTTTCTTTTGATCGTCGGTTAGCAACTTATCGAGCTTCGCGTCGAGATCTTTCTGTAACGCATCGAGTTGCTTCTTTTGATCGTCGGTCAGCTTCAATTGCTCTTGCAAGAACGGGGGGAGAATCTGTCCGGGCGTCGGCGGTCCGCCCCGTGGGCCTCTCTCGCCCTTTTCGCCCCCTTTACCGGCAGGGGGTTGGGCCGAGGTGTCGAAGGCCACGATGGCCAAGCCGAGTGCCGAGAACAACAAGACGCGCGAGAAACGTTTCACGGGAAGAACCTCAGTTGAGCGGGATTGCCGATTCGAGTCATTATGAGAAACGGAATGCGCTCGCGTTGGAGACAGGATCGCCATTTTAATTCTTTACGGGAACAACTGCGCAGACAATCTCGAATCGACTTGCGATTCCAGGCTCACCCACACGAATGCGGTCAGTCAAAAAGTGAAACGCGATCCGACGTAAGTCGACTTTTGCGACGTGTCGCGAAGTGTCGTGAAATGACATAGAAATGTCGTGAGAATGTCTCCAAGTGTCGTGAGAATGTCTCCAAGTGTCGTGAGAATGTCTCCAAGTGTCGTGACTTGCGCCGATTGTCGAATCGACCTCACTCGACATAACCCACTACGAGAGTTCGATATACGGGATACGGAACAGCGAAAGACGATCAAAAAGCCGCGATTTTGGGTCGCGAAAACCGAAAAAACACCCCAAAAAACGGTTTTTGAGCGTCCGCAATTGTGACTTACGTCGATTCACTGCAACCCTTGCCTCGAAATGCACCCGGAACAGTGAATTGGCACGAACGTTGCAATTACAAAAGCGGGGTCGGCAAGAAGTTTGCCGCAACGAGTCACACGATGGAGACGAACATGTCGAATGCAACCAAACCCGCTCCGGTTTTGAGTAAGGCCAGCGAGAAAGACTGCGAGCAACTCAACAGCTTGCTGCGAGGCGAACTCTCCGCCGTCGAAACCTACGAACAGGCGATCCCGAAGTTTGAAGATTCCGCTACCGTACAAGCCCTTACGCGCATCGCGGGCGATCACCGCACGGCCGCAACGATGCTCCGCGACAGCATTCGGACCATCGGTGGCGAACCGGATAAAAGCTCGGGGATGTGGGGCAGTTTCGCGAAAACCGTCACGGGTGCGGCGAAAATCCTCGGCCCGCAAACGGTACTGGCCGCACTCCGCGAAGGCGAAGAACACGGCATCGCCGAATACGATAAAGCGATTCACAACGCCGAACTTTCGCACGAATGCGTAACGATGATACGCGGCGACTTGCTCACGCTCTGCCAAAAGCACTTACCCGTGCTGAATCAGCACATTGAAAAGCGGAAGGCGTGATTTCGCGTACGACCGCAGCCCTGGGTCGCGTCGATGAAAAGGGGCCAGTAGGCAGTGGCGACCGCATACAATCTGCGAGTCGCCGACTGGCACACCTATTGGTAAAGTATTGCACTATGCCACGCATTTGAATCATTACACCGGCACCACCGCGGTCGCGGTTGGGTAATCGCATTACGGCGATCCGTTGGGCCAAGATGTTTCGCGAACTCGGTTACTCGTCGGTCATTTTGAACGAATACGATCGCGAACATTGCGAGGCTCTCATCGCACTCCATGCCGTGAAGTCGTTCGCAAGCGTTGCACGCTACCGCACGATGCACCCGCAGTTTCGCATCGCGGTCGCGATCACGGGCACCGATATCACTGGCGAACCGACGGTCTTTCGCAAGTGCCTCGAACTGAGCGATCGAGTCGTTACCCTTCAGAGCGCGACGGCGAACGTCCTTCCCAAAAACGTACGGTCCAAAGTGCGCGTCATCGAGCAATCGTTTGCCGCACCGCGATTCTTACCGAAGCCACTCGCAGGTACCTTCGATGTGTGCGCGATCGGCCATCTGCGCGATGTCAAAGATCCCTTCTTGCTGGCGCGGGCGTTGCGATTGTTGCCAGAACAATCGCAGATTCGTGGCCATCATATTGGCGGAATCTTGACGCCGAACATGCGTTTGGAAGCGATTCAACAGATGCGTGATGTGCCGCGCTATCGCTGGTTCGGCGAACTGCCCCGACACCAAACGATCCGCGCGATGGCACGTTGTCGCTTACTCCTCGTCACATCCAAAAGCGAAGGCGGTCCGAGTGTCGTCTCCGAAGCGCTCGCGTGTGGCGTGCCGATCCTCTCGACCCGCGTAGCCGGAGTCACGGGCCTCCTCGGCAACGATTATCCAGGGCTATACGACGTCGGCGACGCCGCAGCGTTAGCCGCACTGTTGCAACGCTGCGAAACCGACGCGGCATTCTCCGAATCGCTTCAGCAAGCCTGCGCCGCACGAAAATACCTCGTATCGCCCGAGCGCGAACGAGCCAACTGGAAGTCGCTGTTCGACGAATGGGGGTGGCGAAACGGCGAGTGAAAATCGGCACGGACGTTTGTCCGTGGGACGTTGGGTTGGCCGCAAGAAACGCTCGGTCTTATCATGACCGCATGACGCAGTCGGTTTCCGTTTCGATTTGGTGGCGGGTTCTCGCCCTCGCACTCCCCGCCCTCGCGCAACAGTATCTGTTGTTCGTCATTCAACGCTACGATCAGTTCCTCGCCGGGCGATTCTCCGCCGACCACCAAGCCGCGCTTACGAACGCGAACTACCTTTACTGGTTCATCTCGAGTTATACCGTTGTCGTCAGTGCCGGGGCGAGCGCGCTCGTCGGGCGGCTCGTCGGTGCGGGGGATCGCGCGACCGCCAACCGCGCGGCGGGGCAGTCGCTGCTTCTCGCGGCGTTCTTCGGCATCCTGGCCACGATCGCGGGGATGGTCGGCGGGTTGGCGCTACTCATCTGGGTGATCGATGTGCCGCTCGTGGCGCAGCCGATTGCGATCGAGTATTTACGCCCATTGGTGGTAATTCTCGCGTTTCAAATGATCGAAACCGGCGGCATCGCGTGCCTCGTCGGCGCGGGCGATACGCGCACGGGGCTGTACGTGTTGGGCGGGGTGGCGGCGGTGAACGTACCGGTGGCATTCGCGCTCTCGACGGGCTGGGGCGGGCTGCCCGACCTCGGTTTCGTCGGCATCGCGTACGGCACCGCGATCAGCCATAGTCTCGGTGGCATCGCCGTGTTGACGATGCTCGTACGCGGGCGTTCCGGCATTCACGTTGAAGCGAAATTTCTGCTGCCGAATCGCGAATTGATCCGCCGACTGTTGCGGGTGAGTGTCCCGGCGGCGGTCGATAGCATGTCGATCGGCATCTGCCAGTTTTGGTTCCTGCAACTCGTGAACCGCCTCGGTAGCGAAGCCACCGCAGCGCACGGGATCGCCATCGGTTGGGAAGCGCTCGGCTATCTATCTGGGGCGGCGTTCGGCACGGCAGCGACCTCGCTGGTCAGCCGAAACCTCGGTGCAGGTCGGCCGGAAGTCGCGTCGCACAGTGGTTGGGTGAGCCTCGCACTCGGCGGCGGAACGATGATGTTTATGGGCATCGTGTTCTACACGTTTGCCCCATGGATGTGCCGCCTATTCAGCCCGAACAACGAGGCCGTCGTCGCCCAAGGCGTGACCGCACTCCGCACCGTGGCGTTCGCCATGCCCGCGCTCGCCAGCGCGATCGTGTTCACGTCGGCATTACGCGGAGCCGGCGACACCCGCGTGCCCGTGCTGTTTACTTGGATCGGCTTTTTGGTCGTGCGGATCCCTCTCGCGTATCTGCTCACCGGCCCGATGGAACTCGGCTTATTCGGTGCCTGGCTGGCGATGCTGGCCGACATTTGGCTCCGCGGCCTCTTGTTCTTCTGGCGATTCGCCGGCGGGAAATGGCAATCGATCCGCGTGTAACACGCGATCGGGAATTAGCCGCGACGCGGAGTCTTCGTAGCGGAGCGCGTACGCTTCACCCATCTACGATGGCGCGGCGTATTCCTTAAAACTGCGCCAAGAACCGCAGGTCGTTTTGCCAGAACAGGCGGATGTCGTCGATCGCGTGTTTGAGCATGAGCATTCGCTGTGGCCCCATGCCGAACGCGAACCCGGTGACGATGTTGGGGTCGTAGCCCCCGTTGCGTAACACCGTCGGGTGAACCATGCCCGCGCCCATGATCTCCAGCCAGCCGGTGCCTTTCGTGAGGCGGTCGCGGTTGGGGTCTTCTTGCGGCCAGTCGATGTCCACTTCGATGCTCGGTTCGGTGAACGGGAAGTAACTCGAGCGGATGCGGATCTGGCGTTCGGGGCCGAACATTCGCCGTGCGAACGCGGTGATCGTGCCTTTCAGGTCCGCCATGGTGACGCCTTCGCCGATGCACAATCCTTCGACTTGTAGGAACTGAATCTCGCTGCGCGTGCTGATCGCCTCGTTGCGGAAGCACATGCCGGGCAGGATGACGCGGATCGGGTTCGGGCACATCTCGCGCATCACGTGGATCTGCCCCGGCGACGTATGCGTACGCAGCACGGTGCCCGCCGGTGCATCGGCGAAGAACGTGTCCCACATGTCGCGCGCCGGGTGGTGCGGCGGCATGTTCAGAAGCTCGAAGTTGCGTTCGTCGGACTCGACATCGCGGGTGCGATAGACCTGAAAACCGAGTTCGCCGTAGATCTGGTAAATCTCGCGCAGAATCTGCGTGGCGGGGTGCAATCGCCCTTGCGTCGGCCGACGACCGGGGATCGTCACGTCGAGCGGCGCGGCATTCAGGCTTGCCATCAGGGCCGCTTCCTTGGCGACTGACACCGCACTGGCATACGCCGTTTCGAGCGCGACTTTCACCTTGTTCGCTTCCTGGCCGAACGCGGCACGCTGCTCCTTCGGGATCGTGCCGAGCTTACCGAGCGCGGCCTTCATCTGCCCCTTTTCGCCGATGAACTTCGACTTCCACGCCAGTAGCGTCGCTTCATCGGTGCAAGCGGTCAACTCGGTAATCGCCGTCGTTTCCAGCGTTTGCAGGTCGTCAGTCATCGCAGAATCCTTGTGCGCCATCCGGTATGAACACCCCGTAAGATACGCCGACATTTACAGAGTGGACACCGGAAGGATCGAGGGGAAACTTCAACCGTGAGGCGGATCGGATGGATCGCCCCCGTACAATGAACCTGCACTCGGATCTGTCGTTCGGGTGCGTTCTCGTTCGTAGGCGGGGCTATGGCTGCGGGTCGATTGGGTCGATATGCCGTGTTCTCGATCGTCGCTGCCGTGTGTACCATCGGCATGAAATCGACGGCGTACGCGCTCACCGGCTCGGCGGGGTTGCTGTCCGATGCGCTCGAATCGGTCGTCAATCTCGTCGCCGCCTTCACTGCTTACTTTTCCCTTTGGTACGCGGCCCGCCCGGCCGACAACAACCACGCTTACGGCCACGAGAAGATCGAGTTCTTCGCCAGCGGTATGGAAGGCGTGCTGATTCTCCTCGCCGGCATCACCGCGATTGCATTTGCCATCGAACGGCTGATTCACCCGAAGGAACTGAGTGCGGTCGAACTCGGCGTCGTCATCGCGCTGGCCGCTGCGGGGATCAACTTCGCCGTGGGGCGGTTGCTCATTTCGGTCGGCCGGCGAGCGCATTCGATCGTGCTCGAATCCGATGGCGAACATCTCATGGCCGACGTCTACACGACGGTTGCCGTCGTCATTGGGCTGAGCATTGCGGCGATCACGAAGATTCACGAAATCGATGCGTTACTCGCGATGGCGGTCGGCGTGCTCATCGGCTGGACTGGCTTCCGCCTCATTCGCCGTTCGGTTCATGGCCTCATGGATCATGCGCTCGAAGATGCGGAATTGAAAGCGTTACGCGATCGCATTCAATCGGCGTTGCCCGCGAACGCCGACTATCACGCACTGCGAACTCGCCGTGCGGGAAGACGGACGTTCGCGGAGTTTCACTTGCTGGTGTCCGGTGCGATGCCGGTTCGCGATGCGCACTCGGCGGCACACAAAATCGAAGCGGACATTCGCACTCTGTTCCCGTTAATGACCGTGACGATTCATATCGAACCGATCGACGATCGGACTTCGTGGGAAGATGTGGAACTCGTTTCGCTCGACGACCCGATACCGATGGGGCCGCCGAAATGAACCTGTTCCAATCGCTATCGCTCGACGATCCGACGGTGCAAACCGTCACGGCGGGGACGGCACTCATCGGCGCGGTCGGCGGCTTCGTCGGCACGTTTGCTGTGATTCGCCGACGCAGTTTGGAAGGCGATGCGGTGTCTCATGCGGCACTGCCCGGCGTGGCGATCGCGTTCTGTTTGGGTTCGCGTTCGCCGATCGGTTTGCAAATCGGCGGCGCGATTGCGGGCTGGTTCGCGCTCATGACTGTCAACGGGCTGTCGCGACGGAGCGTGTTGCCGTTCGATGCCGTCCTCGGTGGCGTGCTCGCGGTGTTCTTCGGCATCGGTTTGGCAACGATGCGTGCGATCCAACAATACGTGCCCGGTGCGGCGAATCACGGCCTCGAACGCTATCTCTTCGGCCAAGCGGCGACGATGCGGATGGCCGATCTGCACGCGATCGCGGGCTTCGGCCTGATTGCCGTCGTGACGCTGATGTTGCTTTGGAAACAAGTAAAACTCGTCAGCTTCGACCCCGCGTATGCGACGGTTCAAGGAATCCCGACGCGGTTCATTGATGGCGTGTTGGCGGCACTCGTCGTCGGTGCGGTCGTGGTCGGGTTGCAAGCCGTCGGCGTGGTTTTGATGAGCGCGTTACTCGTCGCGCCGGCCGTGGCGGCACGCCAGTGGACGAACCGCCTCGGGCCGCTCAGCATCCTTGCGGCAGGCATCGGCGCGGTCGCAGGTGTGGCCGGCACGTTGCTCAGCACCGCACTCAGCGATGAGACGCGAAGTGTCTCTACGGGGCCGACGATCGTACTTTGCGTCACGAGCATCGTCGTCGTGTCGATCCTGTTTTCGCCGCGAAACGGGCTGCTTTCGCAGGTCTTTCGTCGAAAGGTACTACCCACGTGATACCCGCCTGGGTGACCCCGGCACACGAAACGACCGCCGTGATGGTCGCCGTCGGGGCCGCCTGCGCCGTGCCCGGCGTCTTCCTCGTCCTTCGCAAAATGGTGCTGATCGCCGACGCGATGAGCCACGTACTATTGTTGGGAATCGTGCTTGCGTATCTGCTGGCGAACGATGCCACTTCCGCATGGCTCTACGTTGGGGCGACCGCGTCCGGCGTACTCACCGTCGCGCTCGTCGAGATGTTGCAGCGTACGAAACGTCTCAAGGAAGATGCCGCAATCTCGCTCGTCTTCCCCGCGTTGTTTAGCATCGGCGTCATCCTCTCGACGCTCTATTTACGCAACACGCACCTCGATGCCGACCGCGTGTTGCTCGGCTCGGTGGAACTCGCGTTCCTCGATCGCTTCACGATTCGCGGCATCGACTGCGGCCCGCGTTCGTTCGTCGTGCTCAGCATTTGCTTTCTCGGAATGCTCGCGTTCACAATCGCGTTTTACAAGGAATTGAAGCTGTCCACGTTCGATGCCGGCCTCGCCACGACGCTCGGTTTCGCACCCGCGATTTTGCATTATGCGCTAATGACGAGCGTATCGCTGACGACCGTGGCAGCATTCGACGCCGTCGGCCCCGTGCTCGTGCTGGCGTTCTTCGCGGTGCCGCCGCTGGCCGCGCGATTGCTCACGAATCGCCTATCCCGCATGCTCATTTTCAGTGTGACGTTTGCCATCGTCGGCGCGATTGGCGGAACGCAACTCGCGTTCCAACTCGATTCGAACATTGCCGGAACGGTGGCGGGCGTACTCGGGATGATGTTCGCATTCGTCTGGGTGTTCGCCCCCGAACGCGGGCAGATTGCAAATCTGTTGCGCGAATATCAACAGCGCCGCAGCTTCCGCGAAACGATGCTGGCGATCCATCTGCATCGCCACGAAGGCACGCCGAGCGAACCCGAAGAATCGCTCGCGGCGGGCCTCCACTTGCACCTGAACTGGACCGAAGCCGAAACGACCGCCACCGTCGAACGCGCCATCCGCCACGACCTGATAGCCCGCGGTGGCGAGTTTCTGTTACTCACCGAAACCGGCCGTACCCGCGTCGCCGAGATGTTAAACGCACTGCCGTAATGGTGGTTTACCGCCGTGCGATTTTGACGGCGGTGCCGTAGGCGAGCACTTCGGTAGTGGCTTGGGCGAACTCGGTGGCGTCGTAGCGCATTGCGATGATCGCATCCGCGCCGGCTTCCGCTGCGTGTTCGACCATCCGGTTGTAGGCGTCTTCGCGGGCTTGCTCGCACACTTTCGCGTACGATTCGTTGTTGCCGCCGATGAGCTGCTTTAAGCCCCCGAGCAGACCCTGCTTGATACTCGGCGATCGCACCACGATCCCGCGAACGATGCCGAGGAATTCCGTCACAGTTGCGCCGGGAACATCGTTGCCAGTCGTCACGATCATGAGCATCTCCATTGATTGCCGCCTTCCGAAGAAGGCATTTGTGTGTCACTCTGAGGATCATCATCTATTCGTGTGCGACCGTCAATGATTTTGACACTTCGTTTTTTAGAGTGCGCCCATCCGCGAGCGTCATGTCACCACGATCTCGCGCAATGCTCTTCTCGCGTCGTTGTGGCCTTTCGATGAAGCGAATTCGAGCCACTGATACGCTTCATTTAAGTTCCTGCAGACGACTGTGCCGTCGCGGAACAGGATTCCGACGCGATAGGCGGCCTCGGCGTGGCCCTGTTTCGCGGCCTGCACGTACCAGTTCGCACCGGTGAGTTCGTCGATCGCCATGCCTGCGCCGTTCCAGTGCATACAGCCGATCTGGAACATCGCATCGGCGTTGCCCATCTGTGCGGATTCCTTCAGCCAGCGCATCGCTTCGCGGTCGTTCGGCGTGCCGAGCATCGGGTCGCGGTGCCACATGCCGAGCGCGAATTGCGCCTTCGCGAATCCCCCTTCGGCGGCCTTCGTGTAACACTGAATCGCGAACTCGTAGTCTCGCTTGATCTCGTCGCCAGCGATCAGCATTTTGCCGAGTTTGTACATCGCGGGAATGTAGCCGTGGTTCGCCGAACGCAGGAACCACTCGGCGGCCTCCATCGCGTTCGGCTTCACCGCGTGGCCATCGTAGTGCATCAGCCCGAGCGAATACTCCGACGGCGGGTGATCCATTTCGATGGCTTTGGTGTACCACGCGAGTGCCGTCTTGCGATCGCGTTCGACGCCCGCGCCATCGAGGTAGCATTCGCCGATCAGCCACATCGCATCGACGAGTTCCGCTGCGGCATCTTCAAAATTGTCCGCCGCTTTGTCCGTGTCGCGTCGCGTTTGAATCCCTTCGGCCAGGCATTCGCCGTACAGAACCTGCCCGCACGGATGCGCGCAATGGGCCGCCTCTTTCCATTCGCGAAACCGCGTCTCGGCCGCCAATTCCAGGTGCGCAGGCACATCGCCGCCCCGACGCAACACGCGGGCATACTCCTTGTAATCGTCCTGGAGCGCAGTCTGCTGGTGTTCGCTGAGCGAAGTCATCGCGTCGGGCATGGTTCAACCGAAGTTCGGATCGCGGGGTGTGGCAAAGTGAATTTAGTGCGCGATTCGACGACGTGTGGTAAGGAAATATGGCCTGGGCATAGAGAAGTGTGAATGATTCCACCGCTTACCCACCCACCCATCCCTGGAGTCACGCCGAATTTCGGAATCAACCTAACACACCAACGACTTACGTCCGAATTCGATCGCAGGGAACCTCACTGGAACCACTTTTCGGCGGTCCATTTCGGCAAAACTGCGACCTCAACCGAAAACAACCATTCTCGAACCGGATCAACAACGGTCGATCGACCAATGCGCAATCCCACCCATGCGATAACGCAAATCGGATCGCATCGGCGACAAATCGAGGCGTGACGATTGAAGGTGATCGGCCTGTTCCCTCCGGCTCCAGCCAGTCGCGCCAGCCCCACTCCACGTAGAGTTGCGGCCCCGAACGTCCTTCGGGAATCACCACGAGCCGACCATCGAACCGCCAGCGGAACCGGTAGCCATCGACAGCGATTCGACGCAGGCGTTCCGCCATTCGATCATCCTTCAATACAGTTCGTACATATGTTCGCCGCCGTGGGCCGGGTTGCCGACTAAACTGTGCCCGCGCATATCGATGGTGAAGTCCAGGTGTTCGAGTGGGATTTGTCCGATAAGCAGTGGCACCGAATCGGGCACTTCGATGACATCCATACCGCACGTCCGACCGAGAACGGTGAGCCGAATGGTGTCGTAAAGCGTGGCTTCCGCGACACCGACACTGGTTGCCACTCGTTTCGTGGACACCGCTTGCAAACCCAGCGCCTGAATATATCGCGTAGGAACCGACAACAGAGTCTCGCCCGTATCGACGAGCGCATCGCTCACCACGACGCGCCGGACCTTGTCGGCCGTCAGGTTGCCACGGCGAACGGCCCACACGTCTTCGAGGTTCTCCAACATCACTTCCACGACAACGCGGCCCATGATGATCTCCTCGCGTAAATTGTCGCCGCCCGCGCTCCGCTTCGCAAAGCCTGCGCGTCGCGGCTAAACGGGGAGTCACTTCTTCTCCGTTACCGGTTGGCCGTCGGCGAGGGAGCCGAGGTTGCCGACGACGATTCTTGCTTCGCCGGTGAGGGGCTTGTACTCCGTGGGTGGGCCGCTGACGGGCTTCGTGCCGAGGATCTCAAGGTTGCCGCCGTCGGTCTTGCCGACCTGCACGCGGCGCTTGATTGCGTTGCCGTTTTCCACGGTGTAACAGTAAGCCGTCTCGTCGGCGAACAGCACGGCGGCGGTGGGAACGACGATCGCATTCGGCGTCGAAACGGCGATCCGCACGACCGCGTAGACGCCGGGCCGGATTGCGCCGTCCTTGTTATCGAGGTCAATTTCCACTCGCAACGTGCGCGTTTCGGGGTTGATGATGCGGCTCGTGCGCGTGATCGTGGCCGGATATTCGCGGTTGCCCATCGCGGGGATTCGTACCGTGGCCTTCGCGCCGAGGCTGGCTTTGTCGGCGGCGGCTTCGGGGACTTCGAGGAACACACGGACGATGTCTTGCCGTGCGATCACGAACATCGGCTCGACGCGGCTACCGGCGGTCGGTTGCAAAAAGTGCCCCGTGTGGACCATGCGTGCGGTGACG
>JAYSKW010000735.1:0-5558 GCA_043726085.1 Limnoglobus sp. | reverse complement strand
AACATCCGCACTCGCGCAGGTCGGGTTTGCGGTTCCCCTTACGATTCTGCAACTCTCTCAAGGAGCGATCGGTATGAGCATGACATCGGTAAAAATGCTTGCAGCCACCGTGCTGCTGACGTGCGGCATGGGATTGAGCATCGGCACCGGCTGGCTCGCCACCGCCGACGCCCAAACGGCGATACCCACGAAGGCCGCACCCACGAAAAAAGACGCCGAAGCCGAGCTGAAACAGCGGCAAGCGGAGGTGGATCGGGCACAACAACTCGTCAAGGACTTTCTTCAACGAGAGATCGTCCTGGAGGCTAAATACGCAAAAGATATCACCTTCAAAACGGCGAATTGGGAGTACGAACTCGCCGAGATGAACGCCACGTTTGACGCGGCACAGTTCGCCACATTCCTTCAGGCACGCGAAAGCCAGCAATGGGAGTTCCTCGGCTCGACGACGCTCGGAACGAGCGGCGGTGTGTTCCAATGGCTGTTCCGCCGCCCAGTGAATACACAGGCAAACCTGAGCCGTGTCCAGATACTGCGTGATGAGCTACGGGTTCAACCTTACAAACTCGGTATTCGGTTAGAATCGACTGCGTCGATCGAAGCGCAGATCGCGAAGTCGATCGAATCGGAGATTGCGGTATTGCAGGCGAAGTTGAAAGAACTGCAAGCAAAGGGCCGCGTGGTGTTCCCGCTGTTGCCCGATGATTTTCGCGAGATGCTGGCGAAGCTGGCCGAGAAAAAGTTTGGCAAGAACCGCCTGTGGCTGACCCAAACGCAGAAAGGTCTGGTTGCCGAAGGCGACAAAGACGTCGTCGAGTGGGCCACGGTCGCCGTGAAAACGCTGAAGTCGCTGTACGAGAAGTAAACGAAACCCTCACTCGGGTACGAGTCACCGGGATAAACTATTTCATTACGAGCCACCGAGTTCATCTCGGTGGCTCGTAGGAACTCTGAACAAGGAGCGATCGGTATGAGCATGACATCGGTAAAAATGTTGGCAGCCACCGTGCTGCTAACGTGCGGCCTGGGATTGAGCGTCGGCACCGGCTGGCTCGCCACAGCCGACGCCCAAACGGCGATCCCCACAAAGGCCGCACCCACGAAAAAGGACGCCGAAGCCGAGTTGAAGCAGGTGCCAACAGACAGAAAGGTCTGGGTCTGGACTCAGGCGGCAGTCCGGAGCAAGGAAGCGGAGTTGAATGAGGCAAGCGATCTCTTTCAACAAGTGGCGGAAGCCGTGTCGCGCGAAGAATGGAAGAAGCCCTTCACCTTCAAAACGGCAAAATGGGAGTACGAACTCGCCGAGATGAACGCCACGTTCGATGCGGCACAGTTCGCCACGTTCCTTCAGGCACGCGAAAGCCAGCACTGGGAGTTTCTCGGCTCGACGACGCTCGGGTCGAGCGGCGGCGTGTTCCAATGGCTGTTCCGCCGCCCAACGGATACACAGGCGAACCTGAGCCGTGTCCGGATACTGGATGATGAAGTTCGACAACTCGGAACCCGGTTAGATTCGCCAGTGAAAGTCGAAGATGCGAAGTCGATCGAAGCGCAGATCGCGAAGTTACAGGCACAGTTAAAAGAACTGCAAGCGAAGGGCCGCGTGGTGTTCCCGCTGTTTACCGAGGATTTTCGCGAGATGCTGGCGAAACTCGCCGAGAAAAAGTTCGGCAAGAACCGCCTGTGGCTGACCCGCACACAGGAAGGCCTCGTTGCCGAAGGCGACAAAGACGTCGTCGAGTGGGCCACGAACGCGGTGAAAACGCTGAAGTCGCTGTACGAGAAGTAAACACGAGGTGTCGATTCGGGAGCGGAGAAACTTTAACAGAATTGGCGCAGACACGGAAAAAACATGGCGGTATCACTGGGCTGATCGATTTCGTCCATCAAGCCCGGAGAACCGCACATCATGACCCTGACGCGTTGGAAACTGCTGGCCGGCTTACTCGGCATCTCGATCGCCGGCGTGGTGGCCTCGGCCGATCCGCAATGTTCCGGCAACAATCCGCTCCAATCGCGTCGTGCCCCCACGCTGCCCGTGCAAACTGCCAACTACGCGCCAACAGTCTCGATCGTGCCGTTGGTCGTCCCCGCGACGGCCAACCCACCCTTTCAAGTCGCCGTCGCGCCACCGATCACCCTGACGTTGCCGATGATCGATGCACTGCCAACGCCGTCCATTGTGGCTGTGCCAATGCTCAGTCTGGAACCACCGCAATTGCCAGTGCCCGAGGCACCGTTACCAAAACTCGTCGTCGTTGAGCCACTCGTTACGATCCCCGAGGCAGTCAAGGCACCAGCTATCAGCCTGCCCACATACGCTCCCGTGGCGGATAAAGTCATCGACTTGCCGTTACCGATGACCGTCGCGAAACCGATCCCGCCGATTCTCGGGGGGCCGCCAATCCTGAATCTTCCAGTAGCGATTCCCGCTACTCCCACTCCCACTCTCGATGTGCCCGTTGTACGTGAAGTGCCCGCGGTCGTTGCGAGCCGCAAGCCACTGGCGAAGCCCGAAGAAGCTCCGACCGAGGTTTCGTCGGTTCGCGTGGTCGTGCGTCTCGGCATGACACAGCCGAAGTTTGAAGTTCTCAGCGGCGAAGATGTGTTGCTGAAAGCCGCCTGCGAAAAGATCGACGTCCGCTCGATCGAGAAGGGCGAAGGCGTGACGCCGTTGAAGGCGACCGGCGGCGTTCGCTTCTCCGCGCCGGGCTGCGAAGGCACCTGCGATCAACTCACCGTGCTGCCCGGCACCGGCGAAGTCGAACTCGCGGGCAACGTCAAAGTTCGCTGCAAGCGGGGCAAAGGCGAAACGGAAATCGTCGCCACCACGATGAAGTTCAAACTCGGCTCCGCCCCCGCGTACGCCGTGCCCGAACCGACGACCGCATACAAAGCGGATTTGCCGCGGTAGCACCGGAGTCGCAACCGCGCTATCGCGTAAGCGGAAAGCATTTCCCAACACCGCCCAGGGTCGCGTTCGGGCATGGCTCAAAGACAGGTTGCAGTTTCGCCGGAACGAACCACCGGAACATTGGTTCGGGTGTTGATCGCGACCACCCGAATCGGACGTAAGTCGTTGCTGGGTTAGGTTGGTTCCGAAATTCGGGCATGAGTCCACGGTAGGGGGGGTGGGTAGTGGCTGGAGTCATTCTGCTACCCAACATCGCCGCGATTTGAACCATGCCCGCGTTCGCGTACCTCTGACGAACATGTCAAATCTCAGTTCACCAAGTATAACTGCTACCTAAATCGCATCGGTTTTGGTCCCCGAGCCACACCATGAAACGCTTGCGCTGGCCGCTACTGATTGCCGTCGTCTGCTTACCAGTCGCGCTGCTGGCGTACGGCGTGCGCGTGCCGGGGCTGACGCCGACACTGTATGCTGCGCCGATGTCGATCCCGCCGGGCGATCAAGAAATCGCCTGGTTCAACACTACGACGAGCGGCGCGAACTGGGAACGATTCGTGTCGGGCGTTCACCGTGCGAGCTTGTTGCTACCCGGCATGACGGTCGACGACTCGGCGGCATTCTTGGACCAGACGACGGCCGTGCCAGAGGTCGTGATTGGCATGGAAGGGCGGAGCGGGAAGTTGCGGATTCGCTGGTACAAACTCAGCAGCGATCACCGCTCCGTGTTCTGGATGAAACTCCTCGCCCAACGCGACCCCGCGCCGCTGGCGATCGTCGGTGGCGGTTCGAGCGACCGTGCCCGCGATATGGCGTGGGCGCTCGCCCGCCAGACCGAATGGCACGGCGACCGGCCACTATTTTTGATCACGAATGCCACGGCGGAGAAGGTCCACTCGGGGGCCGGAGAGACGGGCAATCGCGATGATGGCGATGGCGACGATTCGGACTTATTGCAGATTTATCCGAACCGCTCGTTCCGCTTTTGCTTCAACAATCGGCAGATGGCCGAGGCGATGCTCGACTTCGTGTGGCAATCGCCGAACCTGCGTCCGCAGTCGTTCGCCGGCGTCGCGATGCAAGCCATCGGCTCGGGGTTACTTTCCACGTATGCCCTTCAGCACAAGCCGAATATCTGCTACGTCGACTGGGACGACGACCCGTATTCGAGCGACCTCATCGGCCAGTGTCGCGATGCGTTGCCGAGGGTGCTGCAAGCGTACCGCCCGCCCGCATGGCCCCCGGTGACGGCGTCGATTTCGGGCTGGCAGGTGCCGTTCAGCGTCGGTGGATTTACCACGCCGAACCGCGCTGAGGAGGAAGCTGCCGATTCGATGATCAAGGAAATCCGTCGCCTGCCACCGCAACGTTCGCTGTTAATCGTGCCGACGGTACCGTCGCCGGCGCGACGCTTTTTGAGGGTGCTCGCGGCATCGTCGCCGACGATTGGCCGCGAACTCGTCGCGATCAACGGCGACGGTATGGGCGTGAATACGATCCTCCGCGATGGCGAATTCGCTTGGCCGATTCGCGGGATGCCGATCCCGCTCGTACTGTTCACGCACAATAACCCGATTGCTTGGGACGAAGCGAATCCCACACGTGCGATACCAGCCGCCGCTGCGTTGACGCCGCCGAGTAGTACCGATGATGTGTTGCACTTCGCGGAAATCGTACGCACTTTGAGCGTCGCCGCATTCGCGAATCCTGGCGATACGCTGGGTACGAGTGCCGATGAAATCGCCAACCGCTTCCGCGATCCGGCGAGCGGGTTCTTCGATGCGAGTGGCAACCGTCGTGGCGGGACGGGTGAATATGTCATGCTGCTGAAACCGCTGATCGAAGCCGATGAAATCGGTATCGGTATGCCGGAAGCCCGCGTCGAAGTGTGGCGGAAAACGCGCGGCGGCGAATGGCAACTCGTGCGGGCGTGGATGCTCGATCAAACCCGTCGCCCCATCGGGAGGGCCAACGGTTGAACCGCTCCCCGCTCTCCGAAACGACCGTCCAAGCGATCGCGATTCCTGCGCGCCGCGCCGTCTGGAAATACGTCGGTGGCCTCGCGCCGGTCGTGATTCTTTGGGGCATTCTCGTCGTCTGGCTGGCGATGGTTCTGATGGCGCGGGCGAACTGGTCCGAGAACGCCGACCGTGCCGCGATCCGCGAATGGCTCGACGAAGCGCGGAACTTTCGCAAGACGTTGCCCGAGTTGGTGAAGGAGTACGTCCGCCTCCGCGACGACGACCCATCTGGTACATCGGACCCGAAACGGCTGGAAATCAAGCGTACGGAGATCGCCGAGCACATGCGCTCGCTCGCCGAACCGACCCGCGCGTACGTGAACCAGTTGCCGTTGTTTCCGGAAATCTATCGCATTCAGATCGACCTCGCTGCGGCGAATCGCAAGCCGGCCGATGGCGATTCGATCGAATGGGTGTCGACCGTACCGCGGCCCGCGCGGCAAAAGGAAGGGCAGATCCGACTGCTCGAATACGAGCCGCTCGGCAAAGACGATCGCCGCGCAATCATCCGCTGCGAGTATCGCGTACACGCCTTCAACAAACTGCAACAACAGTACGAAGACAGCCGCCGCGAATCGTTCGTTGCCGGGGCATTACTCCTGACGGCCACGGCACTGGCCACGCTG
>JAYSKW010000734.1:0-5174 GCA_043726085.1 Limnoglobus sp. | reverse complement strand
GTTCAAGCTGCCGGGCTTGCAAAAATATATGTCGGAGAAGCTATCGCTCGACGTTCGCAAGCCGAACAAGATCGAACGCCTCCAGGGCGATGCCGTGCTGAAAGATCCCGTATTCGCGGAGAACCTGCTGACGTTCCCCGTAGCGTACGGTCTGGCTTTACAAGGCTTGAACCAACTCGGCGACGTCAAAGATTACGGGCGAATCAACACGAACTTGTTACCCACCGAGATTCGCACGGAACGACTGATTCGCGCCAAGAAGCCGTACGCGGCGGCGGCGGCGGCGTGTTTGTTGCTCGGCACGGGGGCGATGGCGTTCGGTTACGGTGTGCAGTACAACGCGGTGTCCGATCCGTCGATTAAGAAAGAAGCCGAAAAAGCCAAATCGATCGTAGACGCGGCCGCCAAGCAGACGACCGAAAAGAATAACGGCGAAAAGGCGATCGACGATTCGCAGACCGACGTGAAGGCGATCATTCGCGGTAACCCGAATCGGCTCGATGTCGTGCGATTGCACGAAGTGATCTCGGCGGCACTCCCGCGTGCCGGGGAAGATGGCAACCTGTTCGACAAAGCCGACGGCACGATGCGGACGCCGTTCTGGAGTAGCGACGAAGGTCGGCGGGCATTGTTAGCCGCGAAACTTCGCGTGAAGCAAGGCGTGCCGATCGATCGTGCGGGCGAGGAGGATCTCTCTTCAAACCTCGCACAGGTGAACATCGAAATGATTCACACGCGCTACACCGATAACTTGAAATCGTTCTACGAGAAAGCCGATGCGACTACGTGGTCGAAATTCAGTCGGGCGATTGCGGAAAAGATGCCCGAAGCCGAACGCGAGAAGGACGAAAACGAGCCGAAGGCCTGGAAGCCGAAACTGCCCGAGGGCGGCGGCTGGATCGTGGAAGTTCGCGGTTACACGAACCACAGCGATGGCACGAAGTTCCTCGAAAATGCCGTACTCGGCAACTTCAAAGACGCCGACTTGTACGCGGCGCAAACCAAAGGTGAGAAAGTCGGGAAGTATTTGACGGGCGTCACCGATCCGATCACGGGTCGGATCAGCCACGTGAGTTTGTTGTACACCAAGCAGATCGAAAACCCGAAATCGAAGAAGGCCGATTTCACTGGGCAAGGCGCATCGACGATCGACAAGTTCTTCGATGGCGTAGCTGCTACTGCTCCTGGCACCGATCCGGTGCAACCTGCTCCCGGTGGGGACATGGGCCCTGTGGCAACAGGAACGAGTTCCGGCGGTGGATGGGTGCCGTTGGGCGGAAGTACAGCCGCCCTGGGTGGTGGCGGGAGTGGCGGTATGGAGATGAGCGGGATGAATTCTGGGTCCGGCCCGGATGATGGTGGAGTCGATCGCATGGCGATGATGATTCCGATGGGTCCAATGGGGCCGATGGGTCCAGCGGGTGCGGTCGTGCCAGCGGACCCGGTAAAGCCTGCGAAACCGAAGTTCCGGTACGAGTTCGTCATTTGCTTCGCGTGGCGCGATGCGCCGGGTCAAACGGTGCCGCAAACCGGTACGGGGGCGAATCTGGGCGGCGGCGGTGGTGGCGTAACGGGCCTGGGTGGCAAATTTACTGAGGTCGGCAGGTAAATCGAGCGAACGCGGTCTTGAAGCAAATTCTGCCGAGACCGCTTTTCCCTAAATTACGATCTACGAGAATGGGCCATGAAAAATAACGACGCGCTGAAAAAGCACCACTTCTGGATTCTCGCGATCCTCGCGCCGCTCTTCGTCTTCCTCGCGGTGATTTTCCTGTTCACCGGCGTCGATTCTGCGATCAGTGCGCAGAAAAAAGACATCGACGATAAAACGAAAGCGATCACCGGTGCCAAAGCGGTTGGTAAGGGCGCGGTTGCCGACATTGCGATCAAGATGAAGATGCTCGAAGAAAAGAAAACGAAGCTTTGGGAAGATAACTGGAAGCTCCAAGTGGGAGCGAATCAGTTGTATACGTGGCCGCAGACGGCGGACGGGTTGTATTCCCGGTACGACGATCTCAAATTCGGCACGGCACTCAAAGGTTTCGACGAATCGGCCGCAGAGCGGTTTCGTCAGCAGGGCGTCTACGAAGCCATGCACGTCGCAATCGCGAACAAGATCGCACCGACGAAAATCCCGAACGGATGGAAAAATACACTGCGATGGGTGAATAACTGGGGTGAAAAGAAGCCCGAATCGCGGCAGATGTGGCTCGTGATGGAAGACTTCTGGATTCAGCGCGCGTTGCTGGAACCTATCAAAGTCGTCAACGATTCGCTGTCCCGGTTCGACATGGACAAGCCCGACAATCAACTTCCACCACCCAATGCACGAAAGTTCAAAAGCCGGATTTGGGAACTCGATCTCGAAGTGAAAGATCAGCCCAACGGTGGACGCAAGTACATGACGGGCAAGATTAAGAACCGAACCAAGCAACTCCAACTGCTCGGTAGCGGGAACACGATGACGTTGCGCATTTGGTTCGATGCGACTCGGCTCGATCTGCCGCCATTCGAGTTCCAAATTCAAGGCGAATTCGTTCCCGGCGACGAATCGATTACGATCCCGCCGCTACCTTCGCACGTGTTCGCACCAGGAACGAACTTCACGGAAATTGCCAAGGTCGAGCAAGTGCTCGACGAGAAAACCGTGCCGGTTCGACGCCTGGATCGCCTCGCGCTCGGATACCCCTCGGCGAAGTATTACACGACTGCTCTCAACAATCCGCGTTTTTGGCCCGATGCGGATCCAACGGCAGCAGCAACAGTAGCGGCACCAACAAGCGACGGGATGATGCCAATGGGGCCTGTCGGTGGGCAACGGGACAGCGGTTCGAGCGGCTCGGGGGCCACGATTCGTCCCGGTGAGGCGGGCGGGATGGCACTCACCAAACTCGCCGATGGCAATAAAAAACGCTACGTCGACGTGACCGATCAGGTGCGACGAATGCAGGTGGCATTCACGGTGGTCGTCGATCAGCAGTACATTACCGATGTGATGATCGCGTACGCCAATTCGCCATTACGCTTTGAAACCGTGCAGTATCATTGGAAGCGTGCGTCGCTGCCGAATTCGCCATCTTCGGATGGCTCGGGCGTCTCCGGTCAAGGTCGGGATGAAGGGAATTCCTCGATCGTAGGCAGTGCCGGGATGGGCTTGGATTCCTCGCCGTTCGGACCGATGGGGCAGATAGGGCCAATGAGTTCCTCCAGACCGACGAGCGGAGAATCCAAAGGGTTCGGCGGGAACCAATTCGGCGGTATCCCCGGACTCAGTGCCACCTCGTTGTCGAACGTATCCGAAGCCCAGGCCAATTCGGGTTTGGTCGAACTGACGGTTTACGGCCTGATTTCACTCTACGAGAAGTACGATCCGAAACCGAAGGACGGTGCCGAGACGAGCCAACTCGAAAGCGCGGGTAACAAGACGGTCGTACCGGAAGCAGTGAAGCCTACCGAAACGAAGCCAATGCCGGTCGAAACTCCAGTGAAACCTGCCGACGTTCCGAAAGCCCCTGGTGTCGAGACGCCGAAGGCAACCGAACCCGCACCGAAGCCGCCGACGCCACCGGCAGAGGCACCGAAGCCGCCAACGCCACCGGCAGTACCGCCACCGGTGCCAGAGACACCGAAGAAAAATTAACGCGGTTACTGCCCCACACACTCAACGAATCCAGCGATCATCAGGGAGAGCGTCCGATGGCAAAATTCAACATGCAGAAACTGCTCATCGAGAAGGGCGAGAAGTTCGCGCTCGTTGCGGCCGCCGGTGGACTCGCCGTCC
Organism: Limnoglobus sp.; assembly: GCA_043726085.1. Lineage (GTDB taxonomy): Bacteria > Planctomycetota > Planctomycetia > Gemmatales > Gemmataceae > Limnoglobus. The sequence continues at coordinate 1,393 of JAYSKW010000734.1, read as the reverse complement.
TCGGCGTGTTGGGGATCATCACCGCGACCGGAGCCGACAGTCCGGCCACGGCGGTGAGCAAAATCAAAAACGGTGCGACGAGCTTACAAGGGCAGATCAACAACGAGAGCTCTACGAGCAAAGAGCTTCCCCCCGAAATGACCGGCGATAAGACGCTGGCGTTTAATTTGTTACCATCGTACGATTTCCGGCCCGTCAACCCGTTGTTTGAACCCGTCGATCAACCGAACAAGGCTCGCGAAAATCCGGTCGTTCTCGGCATCGTCGACGCCCAACTCGACCTCGTTCGATTGCCGATGAAGGCATACGACATTCGCGTGAGTGCGAACGGCACGATTCAGATCGGCGTTCTGAAAAGCCACAACCTTAGCAAAACAGACCTGAAAACTATCGAGGAAAGTCTCAAAAAATATAACCCGAAAGATAAAAAACCGAAGCCACCATCACCAGCTGGCGCTGTTCCTCCAGGAGGAACGAACCCGATGGGGCCGATGGGTCCAATGGGTGGTGGACGCAGTGGTGGCATTTCCGGCGGTGGACGTAGCGGTGGTGGTGGCGACCCATCCGCTCCGAGTGGTGATTCTGGCGGTGGCGGCTCGGGTAATCAGTATGCTCCCGGTGCGGGATCGTACGATGCGGGTGGTTCGCGATCCGAACCGACCGTCGATTACGTGGCGATCGATCAGTTCGATGGGAAATTGCCGCCCGCATTCATCATTTTCCCCCGACGTACGATCGTCGTTCATGCCGTATTTCCACTGAAAGCCCAACTCGAAGTGATTCGCCGGGCGCTCCGCCTGAAAACGGTCGACGAAGCATCGAGCCAAACCGCTACGCCACCATCGCCGAGCGGCCCGACGTTCGACGGCTTTGAAGTCGAACGGCGCGTCACCACGACCGCTGGACAAGTCTACGAGTTCTCGACTTACGACCACGTCGGCCAGTACGTCAACACGATCTACAATCGCAAGACCGCCGACCAGCCCGACGACGGCTACATTCGCTACTTCCTCCGCTACGAACAAAAGATGGCGATCCCGCTACCGGCCGTGGCCGACGGGCAAGCGGTTTATCCGGAAATCCGCATGGAATCGATCCGTGCCACCGTCGAAAAGCTGAAGCTCGCTCAGAAACCCGTCATCACGGAAAACGATCAACAAAAGAAATTCAAGGGCGACACGACCGATCCGTTCATGCCTCAAGTCGGCGCGGCCGGCGGTGCGGGATCGGGTGCGTTTAGCGACTTCACAGGCTCGGGCAGTCAAGGCCCCGGCATCTCAAATAAGGGGCCGATGGGGATTCGCGGTGCGGGTGGCAGACCGGGTGGAAGCGGTCCGATGGGCCCAATGAGTCCGATGGGCCCGATGGGCCCGATGGGCCCGGGTGGTATTGG
>JAYSKW010000733.1:0-2770 GCA_043726085.1 Limnoglobus sp. | reverse complement strand
CTTACCGATAATCGCAACGAGCAACGTCCGGTTGTAGGCGTTGTAATCGCACTGCCGCTCAGTTTCCCCATCAACCTGAGCGGAACGAACGCGCAACCTGCCGGAATCTGTTTTTTCAGTCGATACCGATAATCGGGTCACAGTGGTAGTGCGTGCAAAACGTACTGGCATCGTACCTGGCCGATCGGTTTTTCCGCCCCTGCGTAGGATTTGCCCTCCGCAAGCGACGCCCGTTCGGAACCGTAGACAGGATGGCCCTTAATGTCGCGACTTCAACGCTCTCGCCCGGAACTCGTCCAGTCCCCACTGGAGACGTACCTCCGAGAGATCAACGAGACCTCGCTGCTGACCGCCGACCAGGAAAAATCGCTCGCCCGCTTGATCGAGAAGGGCGACAATGCCGCCCGCGATCAGATGGTGCGTGCGAACCTCCGGCTCGTCGTCAACATCGCCCGCGGCTACACCGGTAAGGGCCTCGTGCTGCCCGACCTCATCGAGGAAGGCAACCTCGGCTTGCTTCGCGCCGTCGAGGGCTTCGACCCCAACATGAACACGCGGTTCAGCACCTACGCCAGCTACTGGATTAAACAGAGCATCAAACGGGCACTGGTGAACACCGCAAAGACGATCCGCATTCCCGCCTACATGGTCGAACTCCTCTCGAAATGGCGTCGCGCCACCAACAAGCTGAACGACGAACTCGGCCGCCCGCCGACGCCGGAAGAAGTCGGCAAGCTGCTCGAGTTGCCGAAGAAAAAGTTAAACATCATCAAGAAGGCGATTCGCGTCTACAACTCGGCCCCACAATCCGACCAGGGCGACGCCGGTTGGAGCATCGACGAGATGCTCATGGATAGCAACAGTAAAACGCCCGACATGGAGATGGTCGAATCCGACGACTTGAAACACGTGATGGTGTTATTGGAAAAGATGGATAAGCGCGAAGCGAGCGTATTGAAGATGCGCTTCGGCATCGACGGCGACGAGCCGAAGACGCTCAAGGAAATTGGCGAGTGCCTCGGTCTGACCCGCGAGCGCGTCCGTCAAATCGAAAGCGAAGCGCTCGCGAAGCTCTACGACAACATGTCCGCCGAGTAGTCTCGCAAGTCGCAGATAACAGTCATCGAACCGGGCCGAACATCGGCCCGGTGTTTGCTTTTGCCAGCAAGAGTCATTAAATATTTTGATACATTGCGCCGAAGCGAGCGAGGTATTTCCTGAGCTGTGTCGGTAGCCCTTTTTCAACGGGAACGTCGACCCCGAAAACCTCGATCGTCAGCGTATTACGGTAGAACCAGTGACATGGCCCATCGAGCGGAATCTCGACGGACGCGCGATGCGTTTCCCGTTCCCAATGGTACTCGATCGGTCCGCCCGTAAACGCCGCCGCCGCCGCTGGAACGGGCAATGTTTTATCCATATCGAACCACGCCACGGACCAGACCTGAATAGCCTTATCAGCAAGATGGCGATCCACAACATTTTCGGCCGCCATGCGACGCAAGTAGGCAAGGTGCTCCTCGATTTTCTGCGTGTACTCGTCGATTGGCGTCGGTGTGAATTCACGATGCGTCAACACGGGGAAACTCCGCTCTCGTTGGTTTCATGTTCGGAGATTATTGTAATCAAAACGCTGGCTCGCGTACAATTTCCCCGTCTGGCGATTGACCGAGAGGGTACGGAATGCTCCGCGAAGAACAGATCGATATCCGTAAGCAGCGTGCGAAAGCGGGGCGGTTCGTTATCGAGAACCGCACGAAGCGACGGGTGTTCTCGGATTACTTCGTTGCGAATCCGGAATCGGGCGGGAAGTACGAAGTCGAGATCAAAGGCTTCGACACCGGCGACAACACGTGTACTTGCCCGGATTTTAAGGCGAACACGCTCGGCACCTGCAAGCATATCGAGGCGGTGCTGGAACTGCTGAAGGACGATCTGCCCGCGCATTTACAGAAGAAGAAAGCCACGGTTACGCGGCCGGAAGTGTACTTGCATTACGGCGAGCAACTGCTGCTGGGCCTGCACCTGCCCGCGCGGCACTCGGACAAACTCGCGCAGCTTTCGGGGCGGTTCTTCGACGAAAAAGGACTCTGGACCGCGAAGGGCCGCTACGAAGATCTCATCCACGACATCGAGCGCGTACCCGAAGAAATCACGGTGCTGTCCGACGCGATGGAGTTCATCGAGCGCGAAGTCGAACGCGCGGAATTGCTTCGCAAAGAGCAAGTGTGGCTATCGGAGTTGGCCGCCGGCACGCTCGATCTGGGGTTATTGTCGATCCCGCTTTACGACTATCAACTGCGCGGCGCGCTGTTCCTCGCCTGCCGCGGCCGCAGTATCCTCGGCGACGATATGGGCCTCGGCAAGACGATCCAAACGCTCGCCGCCGTCGAGCTTTTGGCCCGCGAACGCGGCATCGGTCGCGTGCTCGTCGTCGCGCCATCGTCGGTGAAATATCAGTGGGAAACCGAGATTCGCAAGTTCACGAAACGCGCGGTTCAAGTCATCGACGGCTCGCCCGAAACCCGCAAAGACCAGTACGCCGAAGACACGTTCTACCGCCTCGTGAACTACGAACAAGTCGTGCGCGATCGCGAAGCGATCAACGCCTGGAAGCCGCAAGTCGTCGTCCTCGACGAGGCGCAGCGGATCAAGAACTGGGAATCGAAAACGTCGAAAGAGGTAAAGAAACTCCAGAGCCGATACGCGATGGTACTGAGCGGCACGCCGCTCGAAAACCGCCTCGAAGAGCTTTACAGCATCGTGCAAT
>JAYSKW010000732.1:0-5428 GCA_043726085.1 Limnoglobus sp. | reverse complement strand
TTTTCGTCGTAGGCGAGGTCGAACCGACCGTAGATCGATGGGTGTTCTTCCTCCCAGCTTTTGATGACGAGTTCTTCGTAGGCGGGCGGGATGAGGAAGAGGCCGAACATGCGTTCGTCGATCACGTGCTGGACGAGTGCCATGCACATGTCGTAGATCGCGTAGCTGGCACGCTCGATGGCGTCGATTTTGCTTTTGGCAAAGACGTAGCAGGCGGACTCGTCCCAATAGGGTTCGTCGTTGATGGTGTGGTAGTGCAGCCCGTATTTTTCGACGCGCTTCTGCCAGTTCGGTCGCGGATCGATCGTTCGACGGTGCATCGATTTAGCTCCCAGCAGCCGACCGACCGACGCCACCGAACCCGCCACGAGACACCGGCCCCGAGACCGCAGCAGAACGCCCACCCGCGGCCCCGCCCGTGTAGCCACTGCTATGCATGAAGAACAGCATGTAGCCAGGGTGATAGCGGTAGTGCCCGTTACTATCGCGTGTGCCGCCGCCGACGCGCTCGGCCGCCAGCTCGTTGGCCTTTTGTTCGAGTTCCACTTCTGGCGACGGGGCCAGGAAGTACCCTGCCGTCAGGATGCTCGAACCGAGCAGAACGAGGGAAAATTCGCGACTCATCCGGGTCATAGCTCGACCTCTTCAAAGACAGGAGAATGTCCTATCGCTTTATGCTAGTATGAAATACGCCAAATAGCGAGAGGGATTTCACTCACGGCCCCGTTTCGTAGATCACTTCGCACAGTTTGCCGAGGATCTTGCCCTCGCGGCTGGAGCCGACACCCATTGGTAACGGCACGTTGTTGACGAACATAGCGAACGTGATGTCGGTGCCTTTGGCGGTCTTCATGACTCCCGCGAGTGCTTTGCTTCGTAGTAAAGATCGACCGTTCATGCCGTCGTTGTAAATCAGTGTGCCGGTTTTCGCGAACACCTGCCCGCGTGCGGCACTTTCCGCCGACACGACACTCGCCAATGTGCCGTCGATGCCGATTACGGGTAGGCACGATTTGTAAATCTCCCACTCGGGGCGTTTGGACATTGCCACCAGCAGTTGCACCGTTGCCTTCGGCGTCACGCAGTCGGCGGGGCTGCCACCTGCACCGCCGCCGAACGAGATATCATCGACATCGACGCCGAGCTTTCGCAGCACGCGGCGCTGTTCGCGTAAACCATCGAGTGCGGACGATTTCCCTTTGCTGACCGCAACGAGGCACGGCAACGTACTCGCATATAAATTGTGGCTCACTTTCAACGTGACCTTCAACACTTCCTTCAGTGGCGGCGACGTATTCGCGGCAACCATCGTGTCGTCGGTGTACGTCGAAATCGCGGGGAGATTCGTCGACTCGGGCTTTTGCACGGCGGCAGCCACGCGCACACCGGCTTTACGGAGCGCCTCGATGAACAAGCCACGCGCGAACAGTGCGGGGTCTTCGACGGGGTAGATTTTCACGTTCGGTTTGGCATCGATCGCGATGCTGCCACGAACCGAGAAGTGGTTCGGGCCGACGTTGAGGATGTTGATCCGCGTCCCCGAACCGGCTTTGCCCGTGGAAATATCGAGGTCGGCCCGCAGGAAGTCCGTCTCTGGAATGAGCTTCACCTTGGCCGCATCGCCGACGTTTCCTCCTGCGGAAACTACGATGTCGACGACGTTATCGTTGACAAATATCGGCGTGACCGCGTCCGGCCCGCTACCGGAGCCGCGCGTTTTCTCGAACAAACGATCGTCGACCAGCACTTCGCCGCTCACCTCGCGAATGCCCGCTTCAAACACTTGCTTCGCCATCGCAATCAGTTCCGCACGCGGATCGATGCCCGTGAGATCGGCTTCGGAAAGCCCGCTATTCGCGTAAGTGTGGTCGTTATTTTTGAACGCCGCCGTGCCATCGGGTTTGGCGCGTCCGCCGAAGGTCAGGTCGCCCTTACCCACCAAAATCAAGTCGCCATCGAGCACGCCTTCGGCATTCACGCTGCCGTGGAAATGCACGGGCGTGACGATCCGCGAATCGGCCCCCATACTGATGATCGCGTTCGCGCACGTGTACAGTTTCGTGGTCGAAGCGGGCGTGCAGAGCTTGTCCGCATTTCGGCTAAACACGATCTCGCCGGTCTTCGTGTCGATGACGTGGATGCCCCACTTCGCCTGTTTGTAATCCGGCCCATCGATAATCGCCGTCAGCCGCTTCACAAGTGCCGGGTCTTCGGCCCGCACGCTCGGAAACGCAACGCCGACGAACAGGGTAAGCAGCGCAAAACGCAAGTATGACACAGCGTGTTCCTTCGTTTGAAGTGAGAAGCACGAATTGTCCCGCACCGCACGTCCCGTGTCAAGAATCTTGCGAGCATACGGCGTCGGTTTGCCATCAGCCATAGATTGGAAACTGATCGATTGCGGTCTTGATTATTAGAAGGAGTTGACGACCGCGGCCCGTTTCGGTGAGTTGCCGCCAGATGGGAAAGTCAAATGTTGCGGGTGCGTTCTGAGGCGCAAGGTGTGGCCAAGGATATTCCGGATTCGGACCATCGTTCGAAAGAGCAGGAGCCAATCGCTCTAACTCGTAAATCAACGGCAAAGCGGTCGTCGTCCAGTTTTGCAAGTCTTCAAATCTTCCGAACGCGAATATGTCCGCTATCTGTTCTGTTGTTGTTTGGGTTGAGTAATCTGTAGCAGGAGCCGCATAAACTGCCCGAAACCGGCATGTCTCTTTTTGGGTGGTGCACCCGACCTCCAAAGGTACGCTTTGGCGAGTTTTTCCGCGACCATTTGAAAGTAATGAAGTTGGTGACATTGAGAGCTGTTTTGACGCCGAAGCAAAACCAAAACCGCATGATCGGACTTTGCCTGTTCCCACCAATGCTCCTGATACTTGTTCATTTATTTATTCGATCCGAATGGCATTGAATCCGTTAACGACCAACCCTGTGGCAACGCCAACGAAAGCTGACGGATTTGGGTCCATTGTCTGGGGGTAACATCTAAAATGAAAACCTTATGTTCGGATTCCGTCCCGGTATCGACGCCGAAGTCGATCGGTTCGAGTGCATCATCGTTTCTGTCCGCAATCAACTCATTCACTTCGATAAACCGAATCTCGCGTTCGGGGGCATTCGTCGGAAGGTAGTAGACAGATCGAATGGCCGGGTCAGTTTTCAGATGCTGTTTGGCGTACCACCTCGCCGACGAGTCGCGGTTAAATGGATCTGGCATGATTCGCCTCGCAGGGGATGGTGACTGGCAAACTACAGCATGTGTATTATCTGCGAATCGTTCGGCGTGTCAACAAATCCCCGGTGTTCGTTCCCGCACTTTCGGCACACCCTTGCGCATGAATGAACTTCTACTACGGATAACAGTACGTAGTTCCCAGATCCGCATCACCCAGGGAACACCGCAAATTAGCCGCGACGCGGAGTCCTCGTAGCGGAGCGTGCGCGTCGCGGCTAATTTTACCCGACCCCGAACGAGCAACGCCGTGAAGGATTTCCCAATTGTCGGTTTCGATTTGGAATTTGGGTCGTACGCTGCGTGTGATACTCGTCGAAACGATTCGACTCGACAAACCCGAACCTTATGGCGGTTACACCACTTGGGTCTCGAACTGCGGATGGCCCATTACCCACCGTATTGCTCGAAGTACAACCCGATCGAGCACAGCCTGTTTCCGCACGTGACGCGAGCCTGTCAGGGCTTGTTGCTGACGTCGCTCGAGGTCGCGGTCGCGGCCATGCAGAAGACCGCAACAAAAACGGGATTGCGAACCACCGTCCACGTGATGCCAGGCGACTACCCGGCAAAAGAAGGCTACCCGGAGGAGTATCGCGATACGATGAAGATCCGCTTCGACGAAGAACTCCCCGCATGGAACTACCGTGCCATTCCCGACAAATGGGACAGTTATTAAATTTCAGTTCTTAAGGCTTCGTTTCCGTCTCGATGGTTACGGTGGCGATGCCGAGATCGGTCGGGATTTTCAGCACTTTCCGCGTGTTTCCTGCGAGCGTGGGTTTGAACGTGACCGTGGCAATTTGCACGGGGGACGAACCGGGGAACGGTTCGAGCGAGATGCCATCGCCGTCGTCGGCTACGGCCATCACTTTGAACGCTTTCGTCGCCCGCAAGATGATCTTCTTGGTTTGCACTTCGCCGATTTTGCCTTCGAATCGAACCTTATCCGGCGCGACCGTAACGGGGGCTTGAACGACGGCCGAGACGTGGATTTGCAACAGCGGCGCGGTCGGGTCGTTGGTTTTCAACGTCAGCGGCTCGGTCAGCGAACCCGCCGCGGCATCGGCGTTCATCGTTACCGTCACCTTGAACTCCGGTCCGACGGCATCGGTGAGCTTCGCCGTAAACGGTCCCGTTGGGGCGACCACTTCGGTAATTTTCCAGTCGCGTTGGCGACCCTGATACTTGATCGCGACGGTTTGCTCGACCGGGGAGCCGACGGCCACGACGCCGAAATTCACTTGGCCGGGGTTCATCGAGACATCGCCGCGGCTGTTCGCTTGCACGCGAATCACGGCCGTGGAGACGTACTGCGGGCCGAAGGTGATGAAGAAGGTTTGCGCGTTCGGGCCGTTGAACTTCGCCGCGTTCATCGTGAGAATCAGTTCGGCGCTTTCGTGCGGTTGCAGCACCTGCGTCGGCGGTTGGGCTTCGAGGCAGGTACACGACTTCCGCACGTCGATCACCTGAATCGGCACGTCGTAAATGTTGGTGAGTGTGAGTTTGCGAACGAGTAAACTGCCGTGCGGGACGGTGCCGAAATCGTGGACGATCACGGCCGGCGCGTCGTCCTTCTGGAAGAGCTTATTCGCCCAGGGTACGAACGGTTGTGCGCCCGCCACCACCGGTCCCACTTGGGCGAACGCCGGGCAAGAAACCAGCGTGAATGCGAGAACCGCGCCGAAATTACGCAACATCCGGGATGCCTCCGAGGCGAACGCAGGTCGCGTTGCCACCTCTGGAATCGACCGGATAATCGTCAGCCGCGCGGCGATGTCGGCAGTACGACCCGGAAAGCGCGGTTGCCGTAAAGAACGACCGTCGGAAACCGCCAGACTTGCCTAAATTAACGCAACTGGCCGATGAGGCTTTGCGATGTGGGCACCTACGGTCAGACTTACAAAACTAGTTGTTTCTTAGCGATACGGAATACCCAGTGACCGCTGAAAGCTACTTCTTCGGCTTCGCCGACTTTGCCGCTGTCGTAGCGGGTGCCGGTGCCGCCACTGACGTCGCTTCGACTTTTGGCTCGGCTTTCTTGTCGGTGGTTGCGGCGGGCGTGGCGGGGGTGTCGGTCTTCTCGGCTGGTTTTGCGGCGTCGGAGTTTCTTCTTCTTGCACGACGGGCACTTCGTCAGTTCCTCATCGTGGAACGATTGCCATTCCTCGAAGGCATGGTCGCAGGCATCGCAAA
>JAYSKW010000731.1:0-3565 GCA_043726085.1 Limnoglobus sp. | reverse complement strand
AATTTGCGGACCATGCCCCGCCCTCCGTGCTGGGAACGCCGCCCGTGCGGCTGGATTACCGTGCCGTGAATCGCATTATCAGGATTATCGGCACGATCGTTACGCAACTTGAACCGAACTCGCACGGGAAACGATAGCCGTACCGACCGCTATCGGTTCGTGATACACTCGTAATAACTGAACTGGAGTGCCACCCATGGCCACGAAGTCGACGAATCCGGACCTATTGTTCTACGAGCGAGCGGCGCGCGAATACTGCGAATCGCTGGAAATCGCAAAAATGCGAGCGGAAATCGAATTGTTGAAGCGCGGCTAATGTCTCGTTCATCACGGTCTTGGGAGGACCGTGATTCGGTTTCGGAGACAACGGTTATCGCGACTTCAACGGCGGAATGGTCTTCGGTTGGTCGTGATTGGCCGTCTCGTGGTGCGTGCCATTCGTACCTGCGGGAGCGGTGGTTGCGGCGGCGGGCTGCGGGCGAACTTTACGCGGTTTGCGGCGAGCATTGACTGCTTTTGCCGTTCGCACTCGCTCTTCCATTTCTTTGCCGGGCTGGAACGTCACGACGTTTTTTGGCTCGACCTGCACCGTTTCGCCGGTCCGTGGGTTCCGGGCCTTGCGAGCCTTCCGCTCGCGCACTTCAAACACGCCGAACTTACGCAGTTCGATACGACCTTCGGTCGCGAGCGTGTCGATGATGGCATCGAAGGTCCATTGGACGATGTCTTTCGTTTTGAGCTGGGTGAGTTCTGCCCGCTCGGAGATCAACTTTACGATTTCTTTTTTTGTCACGAGAACCGTCCCCCCGACGACTGTGCGACGAATGCAATTCCAAAATGGTAGTTTCAAGTCTAAGTGGGCTATAGGTTAATGTCAAGAACATTACCCCGGAACATCGCGCGAACGCCGTGCCGCCGTTCGTTCGCCGAACGTATTTTGCAACTCCATCAATTCTTCGCTTTACTTTCCGATGCGGTATCGTCACACTGTCGTTATCCAGTTCGATCTTCCTTAGAACCCGGTGTTCGATGGCACACTCTCCCCGTGCTTTCGTGTTGGTGGCGTTGCTGCTCACATCGTGCAGTGGCAGCAACGATGGTCTATCGCCGGTCACGGGGAAGGTCAGCGTCGGTGGCAAGCCAGCCGTCGGCGCAATGCTCGTGTTTCATTCGGATGGCCCGCCCGATGCGCACGCGACTCCGGCGACCGCCAAAGCGGGTGTCGATGGCACGTTCACGATGAACAGCGGGCTGAAGACGGGTGCGAAGCCCGGCAAGTACATTGTCACGGTCGTTTGGCCCGATCCGGCCAAGAAGTACACCGATATGCAAATCGCAAACGGGGCGAACCCCGAAGATGCCCCAGACCTACTCGGCGGTCGCTACGCCACGCGGGAGAAATCGACCCTGCGTGCCGAGATCAAAACCGGTGCGACCGCGCTGGAACCGTTCGACTTGAAGTAGCGGCTTTCTCTTCTCTCTCTTCTGTGGAGGCCTTTCTTATGACTCAATTTCGTTCCCGTCGGTCGGCGTTTACGCTGATCGAACTGCTCGTGGTGATCGCGATTATCGCGATCCTCATCGGCTTATTGTTGCCCGCCGTGCAAAAGGTCCGCGAAGCGGCGGCCCGTGCGAAATGTACGAACAACCTGAAGCAGATCGGCGTGGCGCTCCACGCCTTCGAGAGCGCGAACCAAGCGATTCCTGCGTGGGCCACGCAGTTCGCAACGCCGCCGAACCCGTCCGCACCGGACACCTCCGGGCACAGTGCGCAAACCTTTTTGCTGCCTTATCTCGAACAAGATAACCTCTTCCGCAACATTCGCACGGATCGAGCGAACGTCGACCCCATCAACGTTCCGATTCCATACGGAACAAATACCTTCAACGTCGCCCCGAATAGCAACCTCTCCGTATTCAGTTGCCCATCGGTACCGGGCCGCGTGTCTGACTACGGTCCCTACTTCACGATGTTCGTACCGTGGCTTTCCGGCGGTGCAGGCGCACCTTGTATCCTCGGACCGACTGATTACTCGCCACCGCGCGGCATTCACAGTAGCTTTTACAGCTGCGTAACGGCCACTCTGCCAAATTTCCCGACGACGGGTGCCGACACCAAAGGCCTGCTCGGCAGCGCAGACATCGTCAAAAAACCGACCGTGCGATTTGCGGAAGCCACGGATGGACTCTCGAATACCATCGCCTTCGTCGAACAGGCAGGCCGACAAAAAGCCTACTACCTCGGTAGACCGACCGGTGGATCGACTTACTTCGACAACGGATTGGCACTGAATTCGGCTTGGGTCGATGTCAACAACGCTCGTCGTATTCGCGGCGTGAGCGGCAGTAACCCCGCTCCGCTGGTCGCAGGCTCCACACCGTCTGGCGGTTGCTTGGCGATCAACGCCTACAACGTCGAAGGTCTCTACTCGTTCCACACTGGTGGCGTCAACATCCTTCGCGGCGACGGCTCGGTATCGTTCTTGCGCGACAGCACCACACCGGCCGTACTCGGTTCGCTGATCGTCCGCGACGATGGGCAAGTCATTTCGGAAAACTAGCCGCGATCGTATCGCGCACGATTTGCAATTTGTCCGCCCACGCGAAGCCGTGCTGCACCCGTTGCCGCCCGGCTTCGCCCATTTGTAGTCTCAATTCTTGCTGTGAAATTAGCATTTTGAGGCCGTTCGCGAGTGCCGGAATGTCGCCGCACGGCGAGAGCAGTCCATCGATTGTGTTTCGTACCAAGTCGGCGGGGCCACCCGCACGGTACGACACCACGGGCTTGGCGTTCGCCCAGGCTTCGAGTAGCACGAGGCCGAACGAATCGGAACGCGACGGTAACGCGAACAGATCGATCCCGGCGTAGAAATCTCGTTTCTGAGCTTCGCTGAGCGTTCCGAGGCGAACGACGTTCTCCTTGAACGCAAATGTCTCCCAGAAGCGATGGAAGTTCGGCATCTCCGGCCCCGCCAGAACGACGCGGCACGCCGTGCCGTTACGCCAAAGTGCTTCGACGGCTTTCAGCAAATCGACGGTGCCCTTTTCCACGCTGTTGTTTGCGAGGTGCCCGACGATCGATTCGTTGCCTGCAACACCCCACGCGCGCCGTACCGCCACGCGATTGCCACCGGTGCATTCGTTCGCATCCACGCCGAGTCCTTGCAAGGTCACGCGTCGTTCGGGTACGCCCATGCCGATGACCGCATCGCGCTCGCTCGGCGTTTGTACGAACACGCCGTCGGCTTGTTGAAGCAGCCAGCGAAGTGCCGGTTGCGTGTACTGGCGGCGTGTACGGTCTCGCGGGTTCGTCGGGTCGCCCAGGTGCAAAAATGGCGTGAGAAAGAACGGCACGTTGCGTCGCCTCGCCAGCCGAAGCGCACAGCGGATCGGGAACGAATACGGGAACGCCGTCGCGTGAACGGCATCGAGCGGCCCGCGAAACGTACCCGCATCGCGCCACATCGCCGGGCAGATCGGGTTGCACGGCAACGTCAGCGTTTGCAAACTGCGGATCGGTATCAGTGAGGCCGCTTTCAGTAAATATCGCCGTGCGGGGAACGGT
>JAYSKW010000730.1:0-2794 GCA_043726085.1 Limnoglobus sp. | reverse complement strand
TCGAACTTTTGATCGCCGATCAGTCGGAGATACGCTTCGTGAACCAGTGCAGTCGGTTGCAATAAATGGTCCGGCGATTCCTGCTGCATCCGCACCGCTGCCAGTTTCCGCAACTCGTCGTACACGAGCGGCAACAGTTGAGCCGCCGCATGGCGGTCACCCTGCTGAAGTTGGTCCAACAGTCGTGTGACTTCATTCATGCGCGGATTGTATTGCGCCGACGAGAAAGGGAGTTTACCCAAAGTGCGGGGACGCAACTCTGAGCATACTCACACCGGCTGTAATACTTGCAGTTGCACGGAGGCGACGATGTCTTTCACGGTGACGCGATAGTCGTTCATGTGCGGGGCTTGTAGGTGCAATTTCAGTGCGGGTAGGTCTTCCCATTTCTCGACGACGATCATCGTGTTTTCGCGAAGTGGCGGTTGCACCGCCAACCCCGAACCGACGTCCATTGCCACACCGTACTCGAGGCAACCGGCCTCGGCGCGTACGAGTGGCGTGAGCGAATGGAACGCTTCGAGGAACGCCGCCCGCGTACCGGGTTTGATCTCGATCGTTGCGATCACGTGAATCATGCTTGCATTCCTTGTAGCGGTGCTGCGAAAGTTACATCTTCTCCAGCATATCCCAGCCCTTGCGGTACTCGCGTTTGATGTACTGCGCGGCTTCGGGGATGCTGGCGGTTAGCGTTTCGCCGTCGAAATCGAATGGCTTGCCGGTGCGGATCGCGACGTTGCCGAGGAGGAACGCGGCGGCCAGCATGGCGGAGTAATCGAAGTTCGACAGCGCGATCTGTGGCTTGCCGGCTTTGATTGCGGCGACCCACTCGTTCTTCTGGTTCTGGTCGTTGTTGCCATCGTACGCGGCCAGTTTCTCGGGCTTCGTTAGGTTCGCTTCGTCCGGCTTCGGCGTGATAATGCAACTGCCGCCGTAGTCGCTCGGGCTGTAAAGTATAGCCTTGTCGCCGACGAGAATCGAGCCGCTGCCGACGAGTTTCGTTCCCGCAGGTACCGCCTTCGCGAGTAGCTCTTCGGGTGGGAGCATCTTCTTCTCGCCGTTCTTGCCTTCGTACCAGTGCAGCGTGACGGGTGCCAGTTCGCCGCGTGCGGGGAAGTCGAGCATCACGTGCGCCCAGGCGGGGGCGGTCTCGGGGTTGACCTCGCCGCTCTCGGCTTTCACACGGTTCGGGCTGCCGAGTTTGAGCGCCATGAACGCCATGTTCGCGGTGTGGCAGGCCATGTCGCCGATCGCGCCGGTGCCGAAGTCCCACCAGCCGCGCCAGACGCTCGGCGTGTAACCGGGTGCGTAGGGGCGTTCCGGTGCTGGCCCGAGGAACGTATCCCAGTGGATGTTCTTTGGCACGGGGAACGTACCTTCGGGGCGCTTCGTGAGCACCGGCGATTGCTTCCAATATTCGCGGGGCCGATCCGTCCAGACGTGACATTCCTTCACGTTGCCGAGGATGCCCGATTGCACGAGTTCGACGGCGCGACGCAGGCCCGGCAGTGCGGTACCTTGGTTGCCCATCTGCGTGCAGACGCCGTGTTCCTTCGCGAGTTTCTTGAGCAAGTGCGCCTCGAACACGCTATGCGTCAGCGGCTTTTGGCAATACACGTGCTTCTTGTTGCGGATGGCGAATGCGGCCGCCAGTGCGTGATGGTGATCCGCGGTGCTGACCGTCACGGCGTCGATCGTGCGCATCAGTTCCGCATCGTCGTACATCTTGCGATAGTCGGAGAATGTCTTCGCGTCGGCCCAGAGTTTCTTCTTCGCGGCCACCGCGTTGTCGTCGATATCGCAGAGCGCAACGACTTCCATCAGTTTGCTGGCCTGATCGATATCGCTCGATCCTTTGCCGCCGATGCCGATGCCGGCGACGCGGAGCTTCTCGTTCGCGCCGTAAACCTTCGCTACCGAGGATGCCGGGCCGGTGAACAGGTAGCCGAGGCCACCCGCTGTCGAGAGTTGGCCGAACCGACGCCGGGAGAGTGTGCGAGCCATGGAATGGGTTCCGATATGTGTGGGGGAGGAAGAAAATGCACGCGGCGAGTGTGAACCCGCCGCGCGACGATTCATCGCGAATGCTTACGACTTTTCCAGCATGTTCCAGCCCTTGCGGTACTCGTACTTGATGAACTGGGCGGCGTCTTTGCTGCCCTTGCACTCGAGCGTGACCGGGTCGAACTCGAAACCCTGGCCCGTGCGGATGGCCACGTTACCGAGCACGAACGCACCGGCGAGGTAGCTCGCGTAGTCGAAGTTCGACAGGGCGATTTCGGGCTTGCCAGCCTTGATCGCGTCGACCCATTCGTTCTTCTGACCTTGGTCGAACTTGCCGTTGATCGGCAACTTCTCGGGCTTCTTCGTGTTCAGGTCCGCGAAGGCGGCCGTTGGCCCGAAGTACACTTCCGCACCGTAATCGTTCGGCGAGTACGCGATACCCTTCGAGCCGATGACGATGCTACCGCTATTCACCAGGCTCTTGTTCCGCTTCGGGTCGGGGTCGATGGCGAGTGCCTTGTCGATCCACTCTTGCGGAGGCGCGAGCTTCTTACCGTCTTTGCCCTTGCCTTCGTACCAGTGAACGGTGACGGGTGGCAGGTCGCCGCGTGCGGGGAACTGGAAGGTCACGTGCGCCGAACTCGGGCAGGTTTCGCCGTTGACGTCGGTAGCGGTCGCCGAGACTTTCACTGGCATTTGCAGCTTGAGCGCCATGAACGCCATGTTCGCGGTGTGGCAGGCCATGTCGCCGATCGCGCCGGTGCCGAAGTCCCACCAGCCGCGCCAGTTG
>JAYSKW010000729.1:0-2396 GCA_043726085.1 Limnoglobus sp. | reverse complement strand
CTCTCCGCAGTCAAAACTACGCCGAAGTGAACAAATTTGCCACCAACAATCGCGACGCACACCCGAACGCAGCGAGGGCGGTCGTCAGGAGTGCGAGCCGAATTCGATGGCGCTTCATCCGAGCCTCCGCCGCCGAACTAGTAAGTAGACAGAACTGATTCTGTCTACTTCGACTGGTCGTTCTGTCTATGCTAGAATTGAGTCTGACAATCCGCATCGAATCCCAGTTGTATTTGTTTATTGTGATCGTTTCCCGAACGAAAGTCAAATCCAATTTCGGAGCGAGATGTCGTTTCCGTTCCCGTTTAGCCGCGTAGTCTTCGGAGCGAAGCGCGTGGGCTCGGCGTGTCCGATCACAATGCGATTTTCAGGTGAGTTCACGAGCACGCGCTCCGCTTCGCAAAGCCTTCGCGTCGCGGCTAATTCCTGAGCGCGGCGCGGCGAATTCATCCCGATTCGGTATCACCCACACGAATTCGCATAGTCAAAAAATCGGAGGCGATCCGACGTAAGTCGGAATTCGCATCGTGCACGGACGCACCTAAAAGTGTCTCCAAATGACATAGAAATGTCGTGGTCGGTCGATTTTATGTCGTGGTCGGTCGATTTTGTGTCGCGTCCGGTCGATTTTGTGTCGGTACTTTCGCCGAGTGCCAATCGAACGAACCTCGGCGTAACCGACAACAGAAGTTCGAGTTACGGGAAAAACTCTCGAAACGGATCGGCGATTTGCGATCAAAAAGTGGCGTTTTGAGACGCAAAAATGGCAAAAAACCGGTTTTTGAACGTCCGCAATTGTGACTTACGTCGAGTATGTGTGGCGATTTTGTCACTTCGCGAGATCGTAACAGACGAGTTTGCCTTTTCCGCGGACGTAGAGCAAGCCGTGGCTCAGGACGGGCGGTGCCCAACAGGGGCTGGCGAGGTCGGGCGATTCCCACTTGGCGACTTCGTCGAACTTCTTCGCGTCGATTTTGAACAACCGCAAGTCGCCGTTTTCACCGAGGCTGAGCATATGCCCATCGACTTTGAGCAGCGTGCAGCGCGTGGCCCGTTTCTCGCGCCACATGCGGTTGCCCGTCGCGAGTTCGATGCACCGCAAATCGCCATCGGAGTCGTGCCGTCCATCGGAAGCGTAGAAGTACTCGCCGTCGTGGATCGGCGTGTTCCAGTGGGTCGCCAGGGCGCGTTCTTCGCGGTCTTTGCCGGCATCGGTCCAGACTTCCGCGACGCCGGAAAGGTCGGTTTTCACCTTCAAACAGGCGGTGCCGACGCGATAACTCTCGCTGATTACGATCGTGTCGCCGACCACCATCGGGTTCGAGGCGTTGACGCTTTCGAGGTCTTTTGAGCGCCACGGATAGCGAAAGTGTTGTTTGCCAGTAGCCGGATCGAAGCCAACGAGGCCCGCACGCGCGAAGTACAACCCGACCCGCTGGCCGTGCAATGTCACGACGGTGGGACTGCTGTAACTCGCGAGGTCGTCGAGCGCGGCATAGCGGACTTTGCCCGTCTTTTTGTCGATCGCGACGATGCCCGAGCCGTTCGGTTTGGCCTCGCGCAAGTCAGTCGGTCGCGGACCTTTCGGACTGCCACCGACGGCCACGATGATCGAATCGCCTTCGATCACCGGCGAGCTACCGACGCCGAAGAAATTCTGGTGGAAGTGATACGCGGCCCGCGTGTCGAAACTCCAAATGAGCTTGCCCGCATTGCTGATGCAGTTCAATAAGCCTTCGACGCCATAAGTGTAGATGCGGTCGCCATCGACGACCGGGCCACACCGCGGGCCGTCGTCGTAGCCGTAAAGGTCTTCGTATTTGAAGTCGTAATCGTAGTTCCACACCAACTCGCCGCTGAGCGCGTTTCGACACGTGAGGCGTGCCGTCGTTTCAAACGCATCGAAGTGGTACAGCTTGCCATCGGCGACTGCTGGCGGCGCGTAACCGCGACCGAGTTTGCACTCCCAAACCTTCGGCAACCCATCGCGTGGCCACGCCGTCCGGATGTTTTTCTCGGTGGAGACATTATCGCCCGTCGGCCCGAGGAACTTCGGCCAGTCCGAACCTTCGCGGCCCGGCGCGACCGGTTTGACATCCTTACGCGGGATAGCGGTCGGTGGCCAGCGACTAGAGGATCCTTCACGGCGCGGCGCAACCGGTTTGACATCGGACGCCTTCGAGCAACCGAAGAAGATCGCAGCACACAGAAAGAGCATAATTCGCATGGGATGACCCGAAATGGTAGGCAAAACGAAACCGAGCGGCGAACCGGTTGGTTCGCCGCCCGGTATGACGTTGTCGGGGAAGGGAAGGATGGGGGTGCCCTGAGCCGCACCCTCCAGCACTTATGGCTGCACCTTCCGGCCTGACCAGGTTCACACCTTCAGGTCGGTC
>JAYSKW010000728.1:0-2414 GCA_043726085.1 Limnoglobus sp. | reverse complement strand
CCCGAAACGAGTTTGGCCGCCGCAATCGTGAAGTGACCGTACCCGCAACCGAACTCGACCAAGTCGCCCGCACCCGCGCAATCGAGCCGTGCAACGATGCACTCCGGGTTGAAGAACGTCTGCCAATATGCCTCCTCAGGCATACCACTCTCGCGCCCCTTCGCCATCGTTGCACCTCTCTCAACTCTCAACTACGAACGATTCACTACTGGACGAATACGGGGATGGTTCGCTTGTAGCCAATGGGTCTTTTGCCCCCTTCAGGGTCGGTGCCAGTTCTTCGGTCCTGAAAGGATCGCTCACGTAGCCCAGGGTGGAACCCTGGGCGGGGCCACACCCATCGCCCGTGTGGCTTTTCGCGTCGTGTCTCGAAGACTCGCCACGACTAGTTTTTAAGGGTATTTGCCCCCGCACAGGCTAAAGACCTGCGGCTACCAGAGAAGAAGAACGAAGGACGCACCTGCTACCCAAAAACACCGCTTTTGAACCATGTCCAAATACGCGTCTCGCGGTCGAAGATGATCGCAGCGAATCGATGCGTTGTGTCATATTGCCTCGGGGCCGCGTTCGCCGGTGCGGATGCGGAGGCACTCTTCGAGCGGCAAGATGAAAATTTTCCCGTCGCCGATTCGGCCTTCCGGACCGGTACGGGCGGCTTCCATAATTGCGTTGACAGTCGGTTCGACGAAGTCGTCGTTGACGGCGATTTGCAGTTGCACTTTTCGCAACATGTTCACCGTGAGTTCGTGCCCGCGATAAATCTCCGATTGCCCTTTCTGTCGTCCGAAACCTTGCACGTCGATGACCGTGAGGCGAAACACTTCGACTTTATTCAGCGCTTCCTTCACCGCTTCGAGTTTCTCCGGCTTGATGATCGCAAGGATGAGCTTCATTGTCATTCTCGAAAGACGCGATTCGTGGAATACTCGCAATGCTAATGTAGGTCATACGACGCGTGCTGCGTATCCCGCGGAAATCGTTCGTTGCGCCTTGCGACCGACCCCTTCGGCTGTTACTTTCAAAAACATGAGGGAATTCCGAGAAATCGCACGGCACACCACGATGTTGATCTACGCACGTTGGCTGGTTTGTATCGCGTTCGCCGGTTGCGCACCGTATGCCGTGGGCGCGGACAGCCTCGCGGTTGCGATGCAGAAGGCCGACGAGCGACGCGCGCAGATTCTTGTCGAACAACTCGGCTCGCCCGAATATCGTGTGCGGGAACAAGCCAGTCGCGATCTGTCCGCGCTCGGCGCGCGTGCGCTCCCGACGATGAAACGCGCTTTTGCCGAAACGGACGAACCCGAGATCGAACGTCGGCTCGAAGTGCTCGTCAAGAAGATCGAATACGACCGACTGGTGAAGCCGACGCGGATATCCTATCAGGCCAAGAATGTGACCGTTACGCAACTGATCGAAGTGATTATCAAGCAGTCTGGGTATCGGCTTTCGAGTGGAATTCCTGCGGAAGCTGCGAAGATCAAAATGTCGGTCGAATGGAAAGATACGCCGTTTTGGGAGGCGCTCGATGCCGCGTGCGAAACGGCGGGCATCATCGCCAACCCGGACGACAACGAAGATGGCAACTCCGGCATTAGCTTGTATGGGAGCGATGCTTATAATCCGCACGTCGGGTACAGCGGCCCATTTCGATTCGTGGCTACCAATATCGGTATGAACCGCAATCTACAACTTTCCGGGTTACCGCGTCGTGCGTTAGCGCCGCGTCAGTCGGAGTATCTCAACATGAACTTTCAATTAATGTCCGAGCCGAAGAACCCGATTCTCGGCTACCATCCGCCCACGATCGTGAAGGCCATCGACGACAGTGGCAACAGCTTGTCAATTTCCACTGGCGATGAACATCGCAGTTATTACACGCCAAATATGTATCGTTCGCACAATCAGTACGTCGGCCTAAACCTCGGTACGCCGAGTCGCAATGCGACTGCGATCAAGGAACTGCGCGGAAAAATGACGGTGCTCATGCTGTCGGATACGCGACCGGAAATCACTGTGGAAAAGATCCTGACAGTCAAGAAGAAGACGTTCGTCAGCCGAACGACGGAGCTATTAATCGAGAACGTCAGCGAGAGTGAGGGGACGGTGACGATAACGCTGACCGCGAAGCAGTTGCACCCGAATCCCGAAGATTATTCGTGGGCGAACACGATCTATCAACGGCTGGAAGTTCACGATGCAAAAGGGGTGAAGTTCACGCCGACGAGCACAAACAACCAAAATCAGGCATCCGGCACGATATCGATGACCGTCATTTTCAGTTCGCCCGAAGGCAAGAAAGCGGGCAAGCCCAGTACGCTCGTGTTGGTCGAGTGGATTGCCGTCCAGAAGGTAATCGAGTTCGCGTTCAAGGACATCCCACTGCCGTGAAATGCCCCGCGACGATCGTCGCG
>JAYSKW010000727.1:0-3897 GCA_043726085.1 Limnoglobus sp. | reverse complement strand
GCGTCCTAGTGTTCAATTCTTACACGATGGTCTCGCAGGTTGACTTCGCCAGAAAACGGTGGACTCAATCGCGGCACGCCGTTTAGAATATGGTAATTGTGGCGAATCGATCGACGGATCGTACTCGCCCTCATATCCCCAGGGGGTCTCCGGATGAAACGCGCCTTCTCCAGACTATTCGCTACCGGGCTGATGATCGCCCTGACATCGGCCGTGCAAGCGGCCGAGTTGACGCCCGCCACACCGGCACCGCAATCGGACATCATCAACAAGTTGATCGCCGAAGGTTGGCAGAAAGCGGGCATCAAAAAGCCCGCCGACAAAGCCACCGACTTCGAGTTCCTGCGCCGCTCGTTCATCGACCTGATTGGCCGTATCCCCACGACCGAAGAAGTCGTCGACTTTGAACAAGATCGTGCAGCGGGCAAGCGCGCTCGCCTCATTCAACGCCTCCTGTACTCGAAGAGTTACGAGCCGAAACATAACGGCCAGTCGATCAAACTCGAGAAGGATAAGATCCTCAAGTTCTCGTACACCGACGAGTTTTCCGAACACTGGGCGAACATCTGGACGGTGTGGCTGATGACCCGTTCGGGTCACCCCACCTACCGCGATCAAATGAACGCCTGGCTGACCGACGAACTCGGTGGCAACACCGAAGCGAAGGTCACGCCACACGATGAATTCGTTACCAAGTTGCTGACCGCCAGCGGCACGACCCGCATCGATGCGAACGCGGCCAACTTCATCATCCACCACCTCGGTGAACCGGTTCCCGCAGAGAAACAAGCCGAACTCGGCAAGTTCGACGCCGTGCCGATCACGTCACGCGTCACCCGCCTGTTCATGGGCATCCAGACGAACTGTACCCAGTGCCACGATCACCCTTTCAACAAAGAGTGGATTCAATCGGACTTCTGGGGCGTCAACGCCTTCTTCCGCCAGACGATCCGCACCAAAACGCCAATCGGCTCGGTCGTCCGCAACAACATGATGACGACGCAAAAGGACTTCGAGATCGAACTCAAAGACGCACCCGACTCGAATGCGTCCGGGATCATCTTCTACGAACGCCGCGACGGCAAGCTGATGGCGATCAAGCCGAACTTCCTCAAAGACCTCGGCAAAGCCGAATCGGGCGACCCCGACCACAAGCCAATCGCGAAGACCGAAACGAAGTCGCGCCGCCTCGCACTCGCAGATTACGTCGTCAAGCACGACAATTTCTCGAAGGCATACGTCAACCGCATCTGGGGCCACCTGTTCGGCCGCGGGATGAACAAAGAGCCGAGCATCGACGACTTCGGTAGCCACAACGAAGTGGTTCACCCCGAACTGCTGTCGAAGCTGGCAGCCGATTTCGCACAGTACAAGTACGACCCGAAGCAACTCTTGTACTGGATCTGCACGAGTGACGTTTACGGCCTCAGCCACGTTGCGAACAAGGATTACGTCGATCAAAAGTTCGAGCCATATTTCGCACGGATGCCGCTCAAGGCGATGTCGCCCGAAGTGCTGTTCGAGAGCCTGATGACCGCAGCGAAGGCCGACCTCGGTGGCGACCGCAAGACCCAGCGGAACGACTTCATGAAGCAGTTGGTCAGTAACTTCGGCGACGACGAAGGCAACGAAATCAACTTCAACGGGACCGTCGTTCAGGCGTTGCTGTTGATGAACGGCAAGGAACTCAACGAGGAAATCGGCCGCAACGGTGCGAATAACCCCGTCGTTCGCTTGGTCGATAAGCACTCGAAGAAGAAGACCGCTGCGTTGAATACGGGCGCGATGATCGACGAGTTGTTCCTGAGTACGCTGAGCCGCCACCCGACCTCGGCGGAAGTCACGCGTATCAACACGCTCATGACGAAGGGGCAGGTGATCGCGGGTGAAGCGCCGAAAGCCGATGCACCGAAATCGGACTCGACGAAACCACCGGTGAAAGTCGATCCGAAAGCCGTCGCGAAACCCGAACCGAAGAAGCCGATGAAGAACCCAGGCTCGGTCGTCATCCCGGCCGGCCCGCGGTTCGTGCCACCGAGCACGGGCGACCATACCCCGTTCTTCCAGGATCTGTTCTGGGCACTCCTCAACACCAACGAGTTCATGCTGAACCACTAATCGGTGGCAATTATCGAACTGACGAACGAGCCGGGCGAACCATCGCCCGGTTTGTTTCGTTTGGTAGCGGCCCTCCAATGCTTTCAGGACCGAAGACCAGAACCCGACCCTGAAGGGGTCGCTCTTCCAGCCCATGGTGGAACCATGAAACGCGGGAGCAATCTGCCACAACGTTTATTCCAGCCACATCAACATTTCGACTGCTTGGGTTGCGGTCAAGTTGAAAATGCTGCGGCCGTCGGTGGTCCAGGTACGGCCTTTGCGGTGGAACAGCGCGAGGATGGGGCGGGGGATTCGGGCGGCGGGGACGTCTTCCATATCGGAGCCGGGGATTGGCTCGAACGAGACGATGAGCGGTAGCAATGCGTGAAGTTGGCCATTGGCATCGTGCGCGAACGTCGGTTCGCCGTTCGGTTCGACGCCTAGCCAACTTAGCCCGCGTGGCTTCCCGGCGGCCGATGCGATCGCGAAGAATCGTTCGCGGCATTCGTGCGAATGAAACGCTGGTCGGAACCAGTTGCGGAGCCAGTTTATCATCGTGAAACTTCCGTGTGGAAGTAGCTGACACGGGCGTTTTGCAGTAGCGGGATACCGACGCGAATTTGCTCGTCGCGGTCGAGTTGACTGAGATAGCGGTTGCGTCGAATCACTTCATTTGTAGGCAAATCGGCTCGCACATCGGCTTCCATCGCGTCCATGTCTTGCGCATAACTGCTCGCCCAACCGTAGCCGAACTGCACGTTCTGAGGCAACGACAACAACGCGACACTCGCCAGTACGATCGGGCCAAACCGTGCCCATTTGCCACCCGTTTGCAGGCAGACGATGAACGCGATGGCCAGCACCGGCACGGTAAGTAACGAGTAACGCGACCAGAGGCCCATCGTGTCTGAGGCAAAGCCCGAGCGCCCGATCCCGATCGCGATGGCCAGCCCCACCGCCCCCGCCAGCAGCATCAACAACCCGAGTGACCGACTACGATTTTTGGCACCGCGAATCAGCAGGGATAGCGTAACAGCTACGACGCCGATCACGTAACTGGCCGCGATTGGCCAGTTCGACATGGCGGGCGTGCCGACCGACATTCCGAGCACCTGCGCGGCCACGACACCTGCCCGTTCGGGTTGCGACCAGTTCGGCGACGGGTGCGTCGGCGGGCGAGCGTAACCCGACAAATAGAAGCCGATGTACGCCATCGCGATGGCCACGATGACGACCAAACCCCACGCCCGTTCGCGATAGCCGAGGTACAACAGCCACACGCAAATCGGCGGCACGAACGCCAGCCCCGAACCGCCCGTTGTGGCCAACAATAACAGCACGCCACCGGCCATGTACCCCGAACGCACGCGGTTTGCCTCGGTGGTTTTGGCGATAATCGCCAGCAACGCGAAAACGCCACAAGCGGTGAGCGCGAAACAGATCTGATAGCCCATCACGAAGTTCTCGACGTGGCCCCAGTGCAAAAGCACCATCGGGAAGAACGCATCGGCGAAGCTCGAGCACCCACGAATGCGACAGGTGAGGCGCAGGAAACCGATCGCCGTGGCCGAGAGTAACAGCACTTGCAGCACCATGCCGGATCGGAAATCGTGCGTAATCTGAAAAAGAATCCAGAAAATCAGTCGCGGTAGTGGCAGGCGATGTTCGTTGTGCTGCACCCAAAGCCACGATAGCAATGGCGTGCGGTTCAGTAGCCCCGGTAGCGTTTCCCACTCGTCGGCCCACGGGGCATTTCGCCCGAAGTGCAGCACGAAACCCAGCGCGGAAAGCGTCATC
>JAYSKW010000726.1:0-1647 GCA_043726085.1 Limnoglobus sp. | reverse complement strand
GCACGCGATCTACAAGCAAAGTCGGGTGTTCCTGCACACCAGCGTGTACGACAACTATGGCATGGCCGCGTGCGAAGCGATGGCCGCCGGGGTGCCCGCGATCATGTACGACCTGCCTCCGTTGCGGGTCGCATACCCCAGCGGCGTGAAGAAAGCGAAGCTGAACGATCAGAATGAATTCGCTGAGATCGCGCTGGATTTGAACCGCAACGATGGCGAGTACGCGGTGCTTTCCGCCGAAGCAACCGCTTGGGCCGAGACGCAAGATTGGGACAACAAAGCTGAGGAACTTTGGGAGTTCTTCTACGGTCTCTTCTGTTCGAACAAATCAGTTGTGCAACACCAGTATTCCTGACCCAAGCGGGCGACGGTTTGCAACTTCCGCGGATCGACGCGGCCTTGCTCATCGAGCAAGTCATCGTTGATGTGCATTGCCACAATCTCGCCGATGATCAGGTTCGCCGAGACCGGGCCGTTGCCGACGGGCACGATTTGAAGCAGTTTGCACTCGAACGCGGTCGGCGCTTCTGCGATCCGCGGCGGCTTCACTTTCAAACTCGGCACCGTGTGAAGACCAGCCAGTTCCACCTCGGAAACATCGGGGGGCACTTCTTTCGAGGTGAGATTCACCCTCTCGGCGAGCGATGCCACGGACGAATGCACGACGAATTCACCGAGGGCTTCGATGTTCCGCAGCGTGTCTTTCTTCACGCCATTGCGCGTCAGCGTCGGCGAGAATACGACCACCGGCGGGTTGGCGCCAAAGGCATTGAAGAAACTGAACGGCGCGAGATTCACGACTCCGCTCGGCGAGAGTGTCGTCACCCAGGCGATGGGCCTCGGCGTCACGATGCCGACGAGGGCGGTGTAAACCTCGACGATGTTTGACGAATTGGGCTCGATCAGCATCTCAATCCTGCCATGTATACGGATAAATCGGGTCGTCGAAGGCGAGGGCTTGCTTCGTCATCAGCAGCGGCCGGAAGGTATCGACCATCACGGCGAGTTCGTCGGTGCGATCTATTTTCCAACCGGCGTTGATGGTGCCGGGGTGCGGGCCGTGCGGGATGCCGTGCGGGTGCAGCGTGAACGACGATTCCTCGACACCGCGACGGCTGCCGAATTTGCCTCGCACATAGTAAAGAACTTCATCCGATTCGACGTTGCTGTGGGCGTAGGGCACCTTCACCGCGTCCGGGTGGTGATCGAGAAATCGCGGCGCGAACGTGCAAATGACGAAGCCGCCCGCACTCTCAAAAGTTTGATGAATGGGCGGCGGTTGGTGGACGGTGCCGGTGATCGGCTCGAAATCGCAAGCATTGAAGGTGAACGGATAGACGAAGCCGTCCCAGCCGATGACATCGAACGGGTGGTGCATTTGAACGTAGCGCGTGAGACGCGGCCCGTCCTTGATGACGACGGCGATTTCGCCTTCCTCATCGCGGGTGACGAGTTCACTCGGGCCGTGGAAATCGCGTTCGGAGTAAGGAGCACCTAAGCGGAACTGTCCGTCAGTATTCAAATAGCGGCTCGGGAAACCGATGTTCGTGCGCGATTCGATCACGAGCAAATCGGCGGGTTCATCGAACTTCAACAGATAGGTGGTGCATCGCGGGATGACGATGTAATCGAACGGCTTGAATTTCA
>JAYSKW010000725.1:0-3598 GCA_043726085.1 Limnoglobus sp. | reverse complement strand
ATTCCAGGCGAAAAAATGGGGTTGGAAGGGCATGGCGGCCCGCCTGTTACTGGTACCGGTTTTAGCCGGTACGACCGCAGGTGTCGTCGCGGCTCAGGGATACGATCGGCCAGCCGAACGGGCGAGCAGCCCGATCAGCAGCGTCGAAAAATCGCGAGCACTGATCGCGCAAGCGAAACAGGCACTCGCGAACGGCGATGCCGCCGCCGCAGAAACCTACGCCAAACAGGCGCAGGATCTGAAGGCGACGCTCGCATACTCGGAGACGCGGCCCGAGACGCTGCTCGCCGAGATCGCCAAAAAGAAAATGGCGAACGTGGCGAAGGCGACCAGTAGCGATCCGAAAGAGCTGATGAAGCTCGGTCGGCAATCGCTGGCGAGCGGCCAACTCGATCAGGCGCAAGATTTTGCCTATCAGGCCGACCGCGCCAGCAGCAGCAAGGGCCAGCGTTGGGGTCTCTTTGAAGACACGCCTGCCTCGCTGATGAAAGACGTTCAAGAATCGCGGGCGAAAGCCGACCGCGTGCAATCCGAAACGCTGTTCAAGAAGTCCAAGACGCTGTTCGCGATGCCCGTTCGCAACGATGCCGAGCGGATGCAGAACCTCGAACAGGCTCTGAATACGGCCCATCAGGCGAAGAACCTGCACGGCGCGTACAGCATGTGGGACTTCATCGAGAAGCCCGACAAGCTGATCGGCGAAATTGAAACGGCCAAAGCAACGCTTCGCAAGAAGATGCCTGCGACCGCCGAAACGAGCATCGCCAAGAGCAGCGCGACCAAGCCACTCGGCATCTTGCCTGCGGCCGCAAAGACGTTCGCCGGTGAGAAGGGCGTTCGCACGGCGATGGCCGAGTTGCCCGCCCCGAACCTGCCTTCGTTCACGCCGGTGCCAATGCCCGTTGTGGCGAACATCGTAAATCCCGCGAAGGCGGAAGTCGCTCGCCTCGTGACCGAAGGCCGCGCGCTCCTCGCCAAGAACATGGTGGTAGAAGCGAGAGTTAAGGCCGACGCCGCCCGCAAGTTGGCCGAAGACAATCGCCTCGCGAACGCCTTCGGGCCGGGCGAAGATTCGCCCGAGCAACTCTTTCAGTCCGCGCAGGCTTCCGGCCGCGACATGATCGAGAGCCTCGTCAATGACGCCGACAAGCAGATTGCCGCGAAGCAAACCGGTAACGCACAGGCCGCACTCGATACGGCTCGCCAGCTTTCGGGTGGCCTCGGTTTATACTCGAAGTCGATCGACGATCGCCTCGCAAAGATCAGCCCGATCGCGATGCCTGCGGGTATCAACGTCGTCGGTAGCTTGCCGACGCCGAGTGGCGAAACGCTCGTTCCCGTCGATAGCGTCAAGCTGCCGATGGCCGCAGTGGAACTGCCCGGTACGGCGCGTGTGACGGGGAACACGCTGTTGGCCCAAGCCGAAGCCGAGCTGAAACGCGGCAACTTCGAGATGGCCAAAACGATGGCCATTCAGGCGCACAACAGCGACCCGTCCGCGAAGGAGAACGCGCAAGCGATGCTTCGCACGATCGACGTCGAAGCGACGAGTGCGAACCAGAAAATGGCGACGATTGCGTTTGCAAACGCGGTGCAGTTCCACGGCCAGAAGAACTACGTCCAAGCCCTCCAGTTGTTCGGCACGATCGACCCCGCACTGATGACCGCCGAGCAGAAGGCCAAAGCGGCCGACCTGATGACCGACTGCCTCGCGAAGTCCGACGCACCGATGGCCGCGCCTGCGATTCAGCAAGTCGCCGCCACCGATAAGCCGGTCAATACGCTAGTCAGCGAACAAAACGCGCTGAACGATGTCGCGTTCCAGAAACTGCGCCAAGACGGCCTCGACACGATGAACGCCGCGAGTGCGGCGTGGGGTCGCGGCGAAACCGATGCGGCGATCAAGATTCTCGAAGAGTACGCTGCCAAGATCCGGACCTCCGGCCAGACGGCTCAGCGACAAGCGAACCTGCTTCGCGGCGTCGAAACCCGCCTCGAAGGGTACGGCAAGCTCAAGCACAACATCGACGTGATCAAGCGAGAGACCGACGATAAGCAGTCGGTTCGCAAGACGATGTTGACCGCGAATGTGGCCGAGGCACAGAAGCAAGACGAGATCAAGAAGAAGGTCGCCGAAATCAACGCGATGATGAAGGCACGGAAGTTCCGCGACGCAGAATCGCTGGCCCTGCAAGTGAAGCAGCTCGATCTCGACGATCCGACGCTGACGTTCATCTACGAGCAAGCGAAGACCGCCAAGCGAGTGGCTGAGTTCCAGCAGATCAAGAGCGAGAACGAATCGACGGTGCTGATCGGCCTCAACGATGCGAACAAGCAAGGCCCTGTCTTGACGATCGACAACCCGTTGCAGATCGACCCGAATCGTTCGCGAATTGCCGCGCTACGTGGCGAAGACCCGTACCAACGGTTGAAGACGCCCACCGAACAGCGGATCGAACAGACGCTCAGTCGGTCGTTCACCCTGAAGGCCAAGGACAAACCACTGCGGGATGTGCTCGACGACATCCGCTCGCAGTCTGGCCTGAACATTGTCTCCGACGATGCCTCACTCGACGACGAGAAGATTTCGCTCGATAGCGTCAACGTCACCGAAGACGTCAAAGACCTGCCACTCCGCGACGCACTCTCGATCGTGCTCGAAAAAGCCCGACTGTCGTTCGTCGTCGAAAACAACGTGGTGAAGGTCACGACCACGAAGCGCTCGAAGGGGCGTATGGTGACGAAGGTCTTCCACGTGATGGACCTCGTCACGCCGATCCCCGAGTACGGCCTCTCGCCGCACCACACGCTCGCCGGGGCGATTGCCTCGACGAAGGCGTTGCCGAACTTGGGTGCGGTCGGTGCGGCAGGCAGTGCCGGTATCGCCCCGCAGATTCAGAGTAACGGCCTCAAGGGTGGCGAACTCGTCAGCGGCGGCAACGGCGTCCCCGGCAACGGTATGCCGTTCCTTCCCGGCCAATCGGCAGGTTCGCTGCAAAGTGGCATCACCAGCGCCATCGCGATGTCGCCACAACGGGCAGTCTACAGCCAGCAGTTGATGAATCTCGTATCGAACATGATCCGCCCCGGTTCGTGGCAGCAGATGGGTGGGGCGGGCAACATCGCGTATTACGACATCGGCGGTGCGATGGTCGTCAACCAGACGGCCGACGTAGTTCGCGAAGTGCAGGATCTCCTCGATGCCCTCCGCCGGTTGCAAGACCTGTCGGTGGCAGTCGAAATCCGCGTGGTGTCGCTGTCGGAAACCTTCTTCGAACGCGTCGGAGTGGACTTCCAGGCGAATATCAAGACGAACAACAGCACCCTGGAACGCCAGATCGCTACGAGTTCGTTCCGCCCCGAGCCGTTCATCAACGACATTAACGGCAAGGGCATCGTCGGGTACTCGCCAGCCAGTGGGTTCTCGTCGGACCTCGGCGTGCCGGTGCGTCCGAGTAGCTTCGGCCTCTCGCTGCCTCCGTTCGGCGGGTATCAACCGTCGCTCGGGCCAACCACGAACGGCGGCCTGTCGCTGGGCCTCGCGTTCCTGAACGACATCCAGGTGTACATGTTCCTGGAAGCCGCACAGGGCAATCGC
>JAYSKW010000724.1:0-11126 GCA_043726085.1 Limnoglobus sp. | reverse complement strand
CGGCCACGACCGGGTTGCGCAAACCGGTGCGGGTGGCGGTGGTCGTTGTGTTCGATCAGATGCGCGGCGATTACGTCGATAAGTGGCAACCGCTGTTCGGCACCGATGGCTTCCAGCGGATGCAGACCGATGGCGCGTGGTTCGATCATTGCCTGTATCCGTACGCCACGACGACGACCGGACCCGGTCACTCGGCGATCCTGAGCGGGGCGACGCTCGACAAAACGGGCATCATCAACAACGAGTGGTACGACCGTCGCAGTGGCGGTGCGCTCTACTGTGCGGGCAGCGATCGTTACCAGTTCGTACCCGCTCCGAAACCGGTCGTCGACGATGTCAAAGTCGTCAAAGCGGAAGACGCGATCAAGACGGCACAGAAGCCAAAGTCCGTCGGCAACCCCGAGCGGATGCTCGCGGAGACGGTGGCCGACGTGCTCAAACGCGAAACGAAAGGGAAGGGCAAAGTCTTCGGGCTGTCGCTGAAGGATCGCTCGGCGATTCTGCCGACGGGACAGCGCCCCGATGGCGCATTCTGGTTCACGGGTCAGTTCGTTACATCGACGTATTACACCGATGTACTTCCGAAATGGGTCGAACGCTTCAATCAATCCGATGCGGCCAGTAAGTGGTACAAGAAGGATTGGTCGCTGTTGCGGCCGGACATTTCCTACGCAAACTTCAGCGGGCCGGACAACGTGAAGGGCGAGAGCAGCATCAACGGGCAGGGCATCACGTTCCCACACCCGATGACCGGCGGAAAGCCTGCACTCGGTAAGGAGTATTACGAGGCACTCGCGAACTCGCCGTACGGTAACAATCTGCTGCTCGAATTTGCGAAGAGTTGCATCGAGAACGAGAAACTCGGGCAAGACGACATTCCCGATTTACTCGTCGTCAGTTTCTCGTCGAACGACCTCATCGGCCACACCTTCGGCCCCGATTCGCAAGAAGTCCTCGACGCGACTTTGCGTTCGGATCTGATCGTGGCGGACCTGCTGAACTACCTCGATAACAAGGTCGGTGCGGGGCGATATTCGCTGTCGATCACGGCCGATCACGGCGTCTGCCCGTTGCCCGAAGTGTCTGTGAAACAAGGCAAAGACGCGAAGCGGATCAGCGTGACGAGCTTGATTAAAGCGGCCGAGCAACACCTCCGCGACACCTACGGCAAACCGGACGCGCCAGCGGAAGCCGCCAAGCCAACGAAGGCGGGCATGTGGCTCGAATCGGCGAACTTCCCGTGGTTGTATTTGAACGAGCGAAACGCAATCGCGAAGGGCGTCAAACCCGCCGATGTGGCGGAAACGCTGGCGGTGTGGTTGCGGAAACAGCCGGACATCGTCGCCGCCTATTCGACGAACCAACTGCAAGACAAAACCACCAACGACCCCATTTGTGTGATGGCGAAGCGGTCGTATTTCCCCGGCCGTTCCGGCGACATCTACGTCGTGATGAAGCCATATTATTTGATCTCCGACCCCGTCAAAGGAGCCGGCACGACGCACGGCAGCCCGCACGACTACGATCGTCATGTGCCACTCATGGTCTACGGCCCCGGCGTGAAAGCCGGCCGCCACAACGAACCGACGACGCCTCAACACACCGCCGCCATCACCGCCCACTACCTCGGCATCCCCGCACCGAAGGACAGCATGTATCCGCTACCGCAAACGCTGTTGGAGCGATAACATTGTTAGGCCAACGCGACAGGACTCGTCGTACTGTGATGCACCCCCAATTGATGCTTCGCCCTGTCGGAGACACAAACATTTCAAAACCCAGGCGAGCGGGGAATGTAAATCGGCTTACACCACCGCTCGCCGAGATTAACACTGGCACGATAGGTCTTCCTACAGCCACTGTTGCAGGAAGCGCTTTAGGGCCGCTTCCGGGTAGAACACCCAGGCATAATCGCGGCGGGTCAGTGAAGCGTTCGTTCGGATCGTGTTCTTCGCTTCGTCTAACTCGGCTTGAATCGCAGCGATTTGTGAGGCCACTTGCGGGTGGAGTCGTTCGTTCCACTCGCGCAGATCGCGGTAGCGCTGTCGTCGGCCCGCGTGATCGGCTGGCGTTGCGGCCAAAACGCGGTCGCGCTCGGGGAATGAATCCGGAAGTGCGCGTTGCGGGTTCCAGTGCAGGTCGCGCAACTGGTGTTCGAGCTGGGCGACTTCGTTTTGCGGGCGTGCCGAATGCGGAAACGGCAGGTGCAATGTCGCCGAGAGAACCTGATACGCGGGCGGTGCGATCTGGAAGTAATCGCGGATGATCGCATCGGTCACTTCGTCGTACTTTCCGCCGCCGATGCCGTGAATGAAGAAGTCCCCCAGGCACAGCCGCGCGAACAATGTCAGCGTCAGGGCACGCGGTCGCATCGCGCCATGTGGCGTGGCATTCGTTGCGGGGCGACGGCCGTTTGTCGACATTTCCCAGAACGGCAACTCGCCCTCGGCCAGGTCCGGCACAGGGTGGTTTTTACTCCTCAAACCGTGCGTGTGACGATACGCAATCACCGCGCCGTTGTACGCCGTACGGAATCGCGGCAAGTCGGCGGAGATGTGTGAAACGAAGCGAGCAAACGACGCAGTCTGCGATAGTTCGCGGACCGTCACTTCGCAGTTGTGGCAGCCCCATTCCCGTTCGAGATTCTGCCGCCACGCGCTGAACGTCTCGCCGACTTTACCGTGTGCTGGCTGCCAAATACTGCGAATCAGCGGCTCGAACGGCCAGTTTTTGGCGGCGTCTCGCACCACCTCCGCGAATGCGGCGAAGCGTTCGGGATTCTGGATCGGCCGCGTTTCGTACGGTCGTTCGCCGATGTCATCGTCGAACGCGACGCACGATTCGCGTACATCACTGCCAATATTCGGAAAGCGCAAACACGGTGTTTTCAACGTGTCGTTATCGACGATGAGATTGAGCGATGTGCCGTTCACCCGTCTCGCCAGACCGTGTATTGCGAAGTTCTTGACCCAAACGCCGGGGTGCGACAGTTCGGGCTGGTGCCCGCCGATAATCAGCGGGCCATCGGTGGGTAATTGCAGTTCAGCACGGGCTTGCTTGCGGAACTCGCGAAGGGACACCCCACCGATCTGCACTGCGGACTGTTCGAGCAACTGTCGGTTTGATGCGACCAGCGCAGGTAACGCTTCGACCGAAGGTTCGGCCAGCACCTCGCCATCGCCGGTGGGTGCCCGGAACCGTCGCAGCGTCATCACACCATCCCCGAACACACGCGGTGGGCCAATCCGAGCGGCATCGACAGCGGAATGCGGTCGGCGGCTTCGATCACATTATGGTAGTAATTCAGCCGTTCGGTTGGGTCGTTCATCGCGCCGAACGTGCGGTTTGGGTCGATGTACAGCCGTGGCACGCCGATTTCGGTGATCCGCAACCCGAGTTTCGCCGCCTCCACCCAGACTTGCAGCGGCATCCCCCAACCCGTTTCGGTCACCTTCAATTGCTCCAGCGCGTGCCGCCGATACGCTTTGAAGCCACAGAACGCATCGGTAATGTTTAGTCCGAACTTCTCGTTGAGTTCGCCCGTAATCTGCGCGTTAATGAAGCGTCGATCCGTGGGGGCTGGGGTGTCTTGGCGGAAGTCGCGCAGGTATCGGCTACCGGAAACGATGTCCGCGTTGCCAATGCGTTCGAGCAGCACGGGTATGCGGTCCGGCTGGTGCTGGCCATCGCAATCCATCGTCACGAGCACGTCGTAACCGTGGCGAATCGCAAAGTCGAACGCCGTGGAGATCGCCGCACCGTAGCCGCGATTCTTGGCGTGCGTCTCGCGATAGAGTCCGGCTTCCGCATCGAGTATCTGCGCGGACCCATCGGTCGAACCATCGTCGACCACGAGAATATCGCTCGCGTAGCGCCGCACTTCGGCGAGAACGCCGCTCACGTGCTTCGCTTCGTTGTAGATCGGTATGGCTATCAGGGTGCGCATCGTAAGTACGCCTTGGGAACGAGTATCGCAGGGGCCGTATCATCGCACTATTCTAGGGGCAAAGCCACCGACAATGCAAATCGGCAAAATCGCACTGGCCCAAGATGATACCGCCCGAATCGGGATAGTTTACAGATTCCATTTCAACGAAACCAAACAGTCAAAAGTGGTCGTAGAATGTCGGACGATCCGCACTCGCGCGGATGTATGGATTGTAACTTTTGTGTTTACTACGCGGGAGTCAACTGCGCGCGGCCTACCAAGATTGTTAATTTTACCTCACGTTGTTTTGACGGACCGACCGTTAGGGTTTACCTTTCCGTCAACGGTGCCGCAGACTCCCGCGTTCGCTGGGCCGGGCACTTCCGTAAAGGGTAAACTCCGATGTACAGCATCGTCCTGATGACCGCGTTGACGACCGCGCCCCAAGCCCCCGAGTTCAACGGCTACTTTCGGGATCTCATCCAAAACCGGGGCTGTTACGACTCCGGCGAAAGCCGTAGTTCGGGTGGCAGCGGCTCGTGTCAGGGTCTCTTCGGCGGTCGCATTCGTGCGTTCTTCAGCTTCGGCGGTTCCTGCTATGGCTCGTGTAGCGGTCGTGGGAACGGTTGTTACAGTTCGGGCCAATCGTGCAACGGCAGTGTTCCCGCGTATTCGTGCAACGGCGCACCGAGCTATTCCTGCAACGGCGGAATGGCCTACGCACCGAGCTTTTCGTGCAGCGGTGGCTCGGGAAACACCATGCCGATGATGGACAACGGCAGCCCGTATGCCACACCGACCCCCGCATATTACAGCGGGCCGATCTCATCGACCGGCTGCTTCGGTGCGGGAATGGGAATGCCATCCGGACCGATGACTTACCAAGGAACGCCATTCGGGCAGGGCTATCAAAGCTCGCCCGATTCGATGATTCCAAACCCGAACTTGAACGTACCCAACAATGGGGCACCGTATGCCACGCCGATGGTTCCACCGCCCGATGTGCGAGACGAACGCTATTACATGAAGAACCAGTTGCCCCAACCGGGAAGTACCGTTTCGAGTCGCGCCACGGTGATCGTGAAACTGCCCGCCGATGCGAAGCTATTTGCGGAAGGCCGCCCGCTGACGTTGACGAGTACGGAACGCTCGTTCGTGACGCCGGAATTGCCGACCGGCCGCGAGTATTCATACACGTTCCGCGTCGAGTACGAACGCGGTGGCCGCACGCTTTCGGAAACGCAAAAGGTGAATGTGCAGGCAGGCAAGACGGCGAACTTGGAGTTCAACGATCTCGTTCTCGGGGCCGCACCGAAGTCGAACAACAGCACGCCGACAGCGACCGTGAAATCCGGGGCGTACCCGACATCGAAGCCGACGGCACCCGCCGCAATGCCGAGTTCGGAACGTGCTCGCATCACCGTGAAAGTGCCTGAGAATGCCACGCTTTACATCGACAACCGGAAGAACGAATCGAACGGTACCATACGCGAGTTCACGACGCCCGCAGTGCCAGCCGGTCGCGATTTCTCGTACACAATTGCACTCGAAACGATGAAAGATGGTCGTCCCGAACAGTTGACGCAGAAGGTGATCTTCCGCGCCGGCGAGATTGTCTCCGTCGACCTGACAACGCCTCCCAACACGGCGGATCGCCGAGCATCGAATTAGTTTTACCGAAGGCCGCACGAAGTCATCCCTTCACGCAGGCCCGGTTTTCGGATACTCTGAGAAACTGACAGATTGTGTCGCTTGAAGTATCCGCAAATCAGCCTTCGTAGCTCAGGGGATAGAGCATCGGTTTCCTAAACCGAGGGTCCCTGGTTCGAATCCAGGCGGGGGCATTCGGACTCAACCCTTCTTTTCGCCCGTAAAAAGCTTGACTTCTGCTACAAAACGACACTTCGTAGCCAAAGTCGTGAGACGTTGGGTCGAACAGAAGTCTTGCGACTTCTGAAACAACTTCGTTCGCGTCAGCGCGATCGTCGAATGCCGTATAGGGCGATGAATTCTTACGAGTCCGGCGCTTTGCTTGTATTGTGCGGCTTGCTTCGGCACGACTGCGGTGATAGCCTGAACTTAATGTGCGTTACAGTCGCCGGTTCGCTGCCAACGGATCGCGTGGCAGAACGTAATGTCATTATCGGTAAATCCGGTCGCTCACATGTCTTTGCAAGGTACCGCCGATGAAAGTCCGAACCCGTGCGATGGTTGCCGCGACTGCGTTTCTGATCTGCTCGGTGCTGTTTTCCAACAGTCGTACGAGTGGTCAGGCGGCAAAGCCGAGCGATTTTAAGAAAGATCCTCCGAACGCGGGGGCCGTGCGTGCGAACGTCATCGATATGCGGGACGGCAAGCGGATCGTGAAAAATCCACCCGAAGAGAAGGCCAATCAGGAGGCGATGAACCTGATGGCGAAATCGCTCATCTACCCGATCACCGAATCGAGATATTACTTCCCCGTCGAGAACACCAAGTTCGAGCTGAAGCCAGCGGTCTACGCGGAGAGTATTCACCAGCAATTGGAGAACTTCGAGCGGTTTATTCTGGTCCCTTACCTGACGCCCGCGCTGAATTCCCGCTTGAACGTCGATCAAGCCGATTACATCAAGGGCTTCGGCGTTGCGGTCGATGCGGCTCTCAAGGATGTTCTGACTCCGACGATGCCGAACTTCATTCGGCTCAATGCGGCCCGCGTTTTGGCCATCGCAGCGAAGTCGGGTGCCCCCGCACATTTCCCCATGTTGCTTTCGATGCTGAACGACCCGGCCACCCCGCCGGAAGTGTTGATTTACGTCATTCGCGCTGCGGAAGGGTTGATCGCCGCATACGAAGCGATCCCACGAGCGAACGGGGCGACGGGGTATGCACTTCACACGATCAAAGACGCCGAGATGGTGCAACTGGTGACGGCGTTGGAGGCGGTCATCGCTCGCGATCAACCGTACGGCAAACAACCGAAGGCTCCTCAGCCCATCGCGGCACCCGTTGCGCCACCCGTCGATCCGAAAGCACCAGCCGCGAAACCCATCGAACCCAAAGTCGCACCACCCGTTGCCGGCCAACTGCAATCGAATCCTCTGAGCGCCGAACAGGCGGCGACGATTCGCTATTACCGTCGAGCTGCGATTCGGGCATTGGCGCAGTGTCGGTATCCGCAGTTCGTCGATCCCGCCGATGGCAAAACCGTTCGCCCGTTGATGACGCTCGCGAAAATTGCGGTGATGGATACGAGTTTGAACTTCGTGCCGGGGCCAGACGAAAGTGCGGAAGCCGTGATTGGATTGGCGAATATCCACGACCCGAAGGGTCTGAATCTCGACGTGCAACTCGACGCCATCGCGACGGGAATTTATCACTTTGCCGTCATCAAGGCAGGTAGTAACACGGACAAGTCGATTCAGTGGAAAATGTACGCGGCACGCATTGCGACCGCACTCGCCGACTGGCAGAAAACGCCGTCAGCACAGCGAAACGCACAGAAAATCGGTTCGCTCGTCACTGTGGCAACGGATAAGTTGCTCACGCCAATCGAGAAGTTAAGTAGCGGGATCGGCCAATCTGCACCGAACCTCGATTCCATCGTCAGTTGGAAGAAAGATCGACCGGTCACGCAGCCGCAGCTGTTTGTCGATGTCAAGGAAAGCGTTTTGAATCCGGGAAATCGGTCGAACTGACGATTGCAGTCGAATCGATTTCCTGCCATCATAAAAGACATCGCAGTTTATCACGGAGATTTTCATGAAACGATGGCTGTTGACATTCGGTGCGATCTTCGTCGCCTCATCGGCGGTGGCCATCGCGCAAAGTAGCGACGTGAAAACACCGGGTTACATCGTCATCCGAGTGATTCTCGAAGGCGGCTCC
The DNA here is from genome assembly GCA_043726085.1 of Limnoglobus sp. Taxonomy (GTDB): domain Bacteria; phylum Planctomycetota; class Planctomycetia; order Gemmatales; family Gemmataceae; genus Limnoglobus. The sequence continues at coordinate 3,331 of JAYSKW010000724.1, read as the reverse complement.
GCCGCTGCACAGGGAGTTGCGGGGTCAGGCGAAGGCAGCGAATCCGGTGGCCCGATGGGGCCGGGAGGGGTCGGGCCAATGGGTCCGATGGGCCCTATGGGTTCAGGCGGGATGGGTCCGATGGGTCCAGGCGGACAACCGGGTGCAGCTGCACCGAAAGCAACCCTCGATAAGTCCGTAGTCGTCGTCGTGCCGTTTACTTCGATTCAAAAGAAGCTGTTATACCCGGACAAGTCGTTCCGACCCGATACGAACCCGCAATGGCTGGTCGTCAAAAACAAGTTCGGATCGACCTACATTTATCAGGACAACACCTCGGTCCAGCTTTACCCGATCCACAACTATTCGCTGGAAAAGAACATTCGCGATGCCTGGACGGCGTGGTCGACGAAGCGGAACTTTGAAGGGATTTACGATATCTGCACCGATGCCCTTGCGGCCGGCATGGTCGATGATGCGTTGAAATATGCCGACGACATGGTGAAGTTGATCGACGTTCGTAAAGACGTCGCGCCGCCGACGAAGGTGATCGAGTTTGCCAAAGCGTTCAAGCAGATTTCGGCAAAGCTAAACGCGATGCCGACCCAAGCCGACGACGCCGACGAGTGGAAGTCGAAACTCGGTGCATCGGGTACTACGCAAGGCAAGCACTATTCGCTCGTGTATTGGGGCGAAGGCCAGATCAACCCCGCAGACATCAATCGCCGTCTGGGGCTGCTCGACGCAAACTTCAAGGCGTTTTATCTATGGCACGCGCTGCAAGGGATCGCGCTTACCATCCCCGATAAACGGATCGTAACGATCCTCGCCGACCGTTCCACAGACATGATTCGTTTACGCGATGCACTCGATGGCCTGACGATTAAGTCCGATGCATTTTATTCGCCCGCGAACGACGTGATCGTGATCTCTCCCGAGCGGATGGACGACATCGGCTCCTCATTCAATCAGGTGGCGCAGTCGCAGTACAAAGTCGGCTGGAGCCGCGATGAGCTGCTTCGCGGCAAGGCTCCGATCGTCAAAGTCGGACAAGCCCAAACGCCGGTCGAAGTCGCACGGATGATGACTTACGCACTCGTCGACAAAGCTCTCGAAGAAGAAGCCGATCATGCTGCAATTAGCCGCGAAGGATCGCGGCAACTCTTCGTGGCCAGCGGCTTGCTTCCCCGCAACGTGATCCTGCCGAAGTGGGTCGATAGCGGCACGTCGAGTTTCTTCCACCACCCCAAAGGCCCTCTATTCATCCGCGACGACAAAAACAGCAAAAGTTCGATGGCTATCGGGCTGGCCACCGGGCACGGGTCGCCGAACTACATTTTGCATCGCATCTATCGCGATATGATTGCGAGAAAAGAACTGAATCCTTCCGCAGAAACGCTGTTGCGGAATGTGATTACGGATCGGTATTTCGCCGCGATCGATCAAGGTTTCGATATCGACCCGACACCGATTCCCACCACGACAAACCAGCCTGGATCGAGTGGCGCTGGCCCGCGACCGGGTGGGCCGATGGGGCCAGGCGGGCCGATGGGGCGTAGCGGACCGATGGGTCCAATGGGACCGATGGGACCAATGGGACCAATGGGGCCGATGGGTGGCCAAAACGGCCCGATGGGTGGTACGTCCGCTCCGGTGGTCGATGCCGGCGCGCGACGCATGACCCGCGAAAAACTCGATCAAAAGGCAGAAGTGACGTCGTGGTCGCTCTTGTACTATCTCTCGCGCGATCGCATGTATGGGATGCAAAAATTCTATGCGGAACTCCGTCGGATGCCCCGAGATCTGTCGCTCGATTCCGAATTGACACTGACGACGTTCGCTCGCTGTTTCAACCTAATGGACAAAGATAAACCGACGGAAATCGACAAGCTCGCCTTCAAAAAATTCGCCGAGGGTTGGGTGCAGTACATGTCGAACGTCCGCGTCAACGGCGGCGATATACCCGTGAACGCTTCGGCATCCGATCCGACGACCGGCGGCGCGGGTGCTGGCGGTTTCGGCGGAAAGGGTCAAGGTGGTATCGGTGGTGCGGGTGGCGCGGGTGGACCGTAATCGAAAGCGATAAGGAACCCGCGTGCCACTCGACGCGGGTGAGCCAAAAAACAAATATTGGAAATTCACATCGGTCGCGTTGCGATCGACGTGCGGATAATCTGTAAAACCTCTTCGCGTTCGCTGCCGACGAGCGGCAGTCGCGGGGCGCGGGTGGTTTCGGTGCCGTAGCCGCACTCGGCACAGGCGAGCTTGATGTACTGCACGAGTTTGATGTGCGTATCGAGGTGCAAGAGCGGCGTGTACCAGCGATAGATCTTGCGGGCTTCGGTCCAGTTCCCGGCCATCACCAGATCCCAAATCAACCGGTTTTCTGCGGGGAATGCGTTCACCAAACCGGAAATCCAGCCGACGGCACCGAGCATCACGCATTCGAGGAACAGATCGTCGACACCGGCGAACAGCACGTAGCGGTCGCCGAGCAGGTTGATGATATCGGTCATGCGGCGCGGGTTGTCGCTGCTTTCCTTGATGCTCGCGAACTTCGGCTCGTCGGCCATCTCGACGAACATTTCGGGCGTGACGTCGGTCTTGTAGGCCGGCGGATTGTTGTAGATCATGATCGGCAAATCGGACGCGCTCGCCACGCTTCGGAAGTGCGTAATCGTCTCGCGGCGATCCGTCTTGTAGACCATCGGGGGCAATACCATCAAGCCATCGGCCCCGAGTTTTGCGGATTCCGCGGCCCAGCGGCACGAACCCGCCGTCGTATACTCGGCCACGCCCGTGAGAACCGGGACGCGCTTGCCGATGTGCGCGACGGTCGCCTTCAGCAACGCGGTTTTCTCGGCGGGTTCGAGCGTCGTGTTTTCGCCGACGCTGCCCATCATGATGATGCCGTGAATCCCCGCTGCGAGCATCGCGTCGATGTGCGCGAGTGTGCCGGGGATGTTCAGCGATTGATCGCTATGGAATTGCGTACAAACAGCGGGGTAAACGCCACGCCAGGAAACAGCCATCGATACACTCCGGTTACTTTTTGTAGACAGTTTTGGGGTCGAATACCGGCTCGCCGACGATGGTCAGTTCGCCATCGGTTAGCTCGCGGAAGAAACAACTCGGGTAGCCTTCGTGGCACGCCGCTCCGCCGATTTGATTCACCTTCAACAACACCGCATCGGCATCGCAGTCGATGAAAATGCGTTTCACCTCCTGCACGTTGCCGCTCTCTTCGCCCTTGCGCCACAGGCGATTTCGGCTGCGGCTGAAGTAAACGGCACGCTTCGTACGCACCGTTTCCTCGAACGCTTCCCGGTTCATCCAGGCGATCATCAGCACT
>JAYSKW010000723.1:0-16585 GCA_043726085.1 Limnoglobus sp. | reverse complement strand
GCGCTGAGTTTGCACACCGCCGATAACAACGTCGAAGAAGAGGCAATGCAGAGCGGCGGCCCGCGTGCCGTCGCCCGTTACGCCATCGGTCCGCGACTGGTACTCGGTGCGGTGGCGGCCACCGCGTGGGTGGCGGTACAGACCGCGACGGAGATCGCCGTCACCGATGCCATGATGGTTCGCACGTTCGCGGAGGAAGTCTACGCGCAACTCGTCGGCTTCACCGCTGGCGTAAGTGCGGCCGTCGCGGTGGCACTACCGGTGTGTGCGCTCGCCGCGTGTGCCGCATTCGTGCTCCTCCAGCGTATGGCAAGCCTCACCGGAGCGAGTGGGGAACGGTCGCCGATGCGACCGTTCCGGGTCGGGCGATTCACGCGAATCAGTATGGGCATCACCGCGTGGGGTACGGCGGCGTTGTTCGTGGGGGTGCCGTGTTCGGCGCTGGTTTGGAAGGCGGGCGGCGGCGCGACGAACGCAGGATTTACGATAAAGTTCCTGCTCGAACAACTCGGCCGCACCGTGCAGTTGAATGGCATGATGTTCGTCGACAATACCCTGTCAGCGGTCGTCACGGGCATGGCCGCCGCACTGTTGGCGACACTCGCGTGTTGGGTCGTGCGTGGCTCGCGGGTCGGTTCGGGGCTGTTGATTGCACTCGTCGCCATCACCTGGGTTATGCCCGCACCGCTCGTTGGCTTCGGTTTGAAGGAACTCATCGATGGGCTGATTTCCATCGAAGAAATGCTGTTTCGCACGCTCGACATTCACCCGGCATTCCCGCCCGTGCGTTCGGCGCTCTACGATCAACCGTCGCCGTTGCCCGGTGCCTGGGCGGCGCTGGTCCGGTTCTTTCCGGTCGCGATGCTCATCGTCTGGCCCGCGATCCGTGCGATTCCGAAGGAACTCATCGAAACGGCAATGCTCGACGGTCGCGGCCTCTATGGCCAGTGGTGCCTCGCCGGGTGGCCATCGGCTCGCCACGCGATCCTCGTCGCGACAATCGCGGTGGCGGTGTTGTCACTCGGCGAAGTCGGTGCGAGCAAATTGGTGGTACCGCCACAACGCCGCGTAGCGATCCTCGAATTGTTCAACCAAATGCACTACGGCACCGAAGCGACCGTCGCCGCAATGGGACTCGTGCAACTCGGGCTGACGGCGCTGTTTTGTTGTGCGTGGTTTTGTAGACCCGTTCAAAACTCGTAGTGGAGTCGTACGGTGCCGATGGCGACGGGGCCGCGATCGCGGTTGTAGCCGGGGTGGTTGACGCCGGTGAAGCCGAGGCCGAGTGTGAGGTTCTTCTTGAGTTGGCAGTTGTAATACGTCTCGATAATCTGCTCGGTGCCGTAGTTGAGCCGCCCGTCGCCGACGATGAAGCCGACGCCGCCGGCGGCGAGGTAATCGCGGTGTGCGGCCGATAGACCGTTGAACAGGATCGCTACGCCGAGCTTGTCGTCGGGCCGACGCCACCGCTTGCCCTTCACTTGCAGACCGATGCTCGCGGTGCTGTCGATTTCGGTAAATGCCCACGTTTCGGTTTGGCCGTCGTTCCAGCCGATGCGGCCGAACAACCCGAGGTCGTCGGTCAGTTCTTGCTCAGTATTCAGGCCAAAACCGTACTTCGTGCGATAGTCGCGCGTCGAAATAATGTCTGGGGTGCCTGTCGTTTGCAACGCGAGCCGGTAACTGCCCATGCGGGCGTTGTTGAAGTATCCGAGGAGCGATGTCGAGCCGGGCCGGTCGGCGATTTTGTAGCGTCGCTCGGCCTCGAAGGTGTTGCCGTTCGCGCGCAAGATATGCGGATCGAACGCCGCCCCGTTGGCGGATGCGGGTTCGGCGAAGATGCCGTAGCGGAACGAATAATCCTTGAGGTTCCACTCGATGCCGCCGCCGTAGGTGTAGCCGCGAACGTTGGCGGGATAGTCCCAGGCCCCGTTGTACATCAGGCCCCAGTTCAAGAACTGCGTACGCGGGTCGTGGCTGTAAGCGTTGTCGTCGAAGAGGTCGCCCGCCGCCATTTTGCCGATCCGGATCGTGATCCGATTGACATCGACCATTCCGCCGAGTTCGTTTGGGCCTTCGTCGATCTTTTCCTGTTCGCCACCGAGGCCAATCGTCTGCTTCCAAAGTAAACGGGCCACATACGGTGTTGGCTGCGGCGCGCCAGTTCGCGTCGCCTCGCCATTCGGGAAACCACCGAAACCGACCGAGCCATTCAGAGGGTTCCCGATGCCGCCACCCGCGGATAGTTCGGGGTTGAAAATGATCTCGCTATTGGCGAACGGCCTTGCGGCCAAGAACAGCGTCGTCGTGGCCGTCGCACGATATTTCCGACTCGGGTCCAGGCTAAACGCACCCTGATACGGCGACCGAAACGGCAGATTCCCCTGCGGAATCAGCGTCGTCTGACCGTGGATGTTGTACCACGCTTCCGCCGAATCGAGTTTGTTGGCATCTCTGTCCGCCGGTTCGACAACCGTCACCGGCGCTTGAGCCGATGCGAGCGACGCGAACAGCAAACTGCACGCGATGGCAGTGCGAAACAAGTGACCAAACACACGGCATCCCCCATGACCCGAGTCGAGGTAGCCGCAACGAGCCGAGATGTCAATCGGAAGCGGATGGAATGCGTTCCCAGGGCGCGATGATCGCTGAAAGCTATTTCACCGGCGACATAATCACCCACACCTTCGAGCCGAGCGGGGGGATTTTCTTGTCGTTCGCCTCGAACGTCAGCGAGCCATCGTCTTTGCCGATCTCGACCGGGATGTCGAGCATCGAATCGGGGAAGTTCGAGATGCCGATGACTTCGCCGTTGTTCGCGCAATAGTATTTCGGCGCTTTCGGATCGTCGTCGATGTTGTCCGCGAATCGGCTGCCGGCGAATACCCACGTGTAGGTCATCGTCTTTTTCGTTTTCAGGTCGTTGACCCAATCTTGAGCCGCGTGCGTGTGGAGTTTGCCATCTTTTTTGTAATGAATCTGCACGTCGATCTTCGTGCCGCTCGCCGGTTTATACTGCGGTTCCAGCGTATCGGGCTTCACCCACTGCACCGGTTTGCCCGGCTTCGCCCCTGCGGCAATCAGCGTCGCGTGGAGAAATTGTGCGTCCATATCGACCCGCAAAATCGACTCGTGCTCTTTCGTACGCTTCTTGCAAACGAACACCTCCAACGGCCCTTCGCGCAGACACACTTCGGCAACGAACAACACGCGATGCGTGCCATCGGGCTTCTTTTCGAGGTACAGCGTCTTCTCGGGTAGCAGTGCCTTCATCTCCGATTTCGGGTCGGCCTTCGGCAACTCCGGTAGCGGTTCCGCATCCTTCGGCAGGTTCTTGTCGTCGAGGCGCGGACGGTCGCCGAACTGTGCGGACGCGAGAACGGGCAGGCCGAACAGCGCGGCGAGCAGTAACAACCGTGACAGTAACATGGCGGTACTCCGGAATCGCGAAAGAAAGCCTACGTGAATCGTATCCCACAACGGCCTAAGATGGCAAAGAGAATCTGGCGCACATCGCGTGCCAGGCGACGAAGGAAGCGTGAGGCTCGCATGAATTCGCAAGTATCGTGCCCCTATTGCAACGCGGTCGTGACGGCGACAGAAGCCAAAACCACCTGCCCACGTTGCGGAGAATCGTTCGCGACGGCCAACGCGGAAGTGGTCGAAGGGGCCGCGAATTCGAGTTCGGTCACGGCTACGCGACCAGCGGGTTTTCTGCAATCGCGCGCAGCCATCGTCGCTTCGATTGCCGTGGCGCTCGCGATTCTCGGCGTCGGTTTGGCCGTGTTGCGACCGTGGGCCGACGCGCCGAAACCGACCATCGCGACCGTTGAAACGCGACCGGCCGTGACCGCGCCGCCGCTCGCGCTCGTCGGCTTGACGTACCTTCCCGCAACGGTGAACATCGCGTTCGCGGTGCAGCCCGGCCCACTCGTCGCCTACGCCGAACGCACCGGCGCGTCGCCCAAAGAGTGGCTCGCGAAATCCGGCATTCCCGCACCGATCCTCGCACTTTTGGACAAGCTCGGCATCCCCTTGGAGCAGATCGATCACCTCGTCGGTGGCGTCTCGATCGGCGCGCAATCGGGCGACGTACTGCCAGGAGTCACCGTGATGCTGCGGTTGCGGAAACCGATTGTCGACGAAGATCGTTTCCTGAAACAACTCGGTGCGGACAAGCCGAGGCCGAAAGCGGGGCGAACGACCTACGCGGTGAATGTCGGCGCGCCGTTGCTGATGACGAAACTCGATCCGCTCAGTTACTTGTTCGGTTTGAAGGATGACGATCTCTCTGCCGCCGACAAGCCGTTTGCCGAGGGTGGCGGGCAGTTGCCGAAGGAACTTCGCGACGCAATCGCGAACCGTCTCAGCCCCGCGTCGTTCGTCTGGATCGCGACCGACTCGGACCGTTGGGGCGATAAACCACTCGCGAAACTCCCCGCCACGCTCGACCCGAAGAAATGGAAAGACCTTCCCACAAAGCTCAATCGTGGGCGCGCCGTGGTCGCGGGGCTATCGCTGGAACCGGAACCGATGTTGCGATTAGCCGTGCGATTGGCCGACATCAAGGACGCCGAGAACCTGCGTGCCCCGTTCCAGGACGCCTTCCCCGCAGCAGGCACCACCGTAGAAACCAACAGCGACTGGACGACGCTCGCCACGCCATTCGACCCGAAAACCACCCCCGATTCGTGGAAGCGCCTGATGCCCGAATTGCCATTTGGAAAACAGTGACTCAGGGCACGAAATATTCTGCACGCCACACATGAATTTTTCAAACAATCATTCGACCTAACATAGTTGTCGCATTATTGAGTCGAATGATTGTAGTACCCGACATATTAGAATATCGTCGAAACTGATTTACGATAAAGTCCAGTCTGGCACGCGAATATTCAATCCCGTGCGATCAAATCATACTTTTGCCGTATTTTCTTTTTCCGCATCGCTTCGATTCCTTTGACGCACATTCTACGTTGTTCTACTCACTTTAGAGGTTCGCCACTCTGCCCATAACTATGTATTGACTCCATACAGAGGCTATTTTCCATGAATGGTTCGTCTCGCACAAATCGATTCCGCCCGACGTTGCAAATCCTCGAAGGCCGCGATGTTCCTGCGGCGACATTGGACCTGACCGCGACCGGCGCGTCTGGCGAAGTCAATGAGGCACTATTCCGGCAGGTAAATGCCCAGCCGACCGGAACTGGCGTGATCAGCTCGTTCGTCCGCGTCCAGGGTACTGGAGTCGAGCGCGGTTACAACACGGCCGCCCGCCCGCTGCAATTCAACGAAAATTCCAGCCCTCGCTTCACTCGCGCGTTACAGCTCAACGATGTACCCGTTGTCCTGATCGACGGGGTGGCTTACCGCCAGTTTCTACTCGATATCAACCAAAATTCCTCGTCCCCGTTGCTATCGCTGGACGAACTCAAGATTTACCTCGGCGACCGGGGCAACCTGACTGGTTACGATGAGGCGAGTGGGAAACTGGCTGGTCTCGACGCGGTGTACAACATGGACGCGAACGGCGATAACGCAATACGAATGAACTACTCACTCAACCACGGGAGCGGTTCGGGCGATGTCTCCGTCGCGATCCCGGATCGACTGTTCGCCGCCTCGACCGCCAATCCTTACGTCTACCTGTACTCGACGTTCGGGCAGACCGCGGCCGCCAATGCGGGCTTCGAAGAATGGGCAGTCATGCCCAAGTCCGACGTCTCGGGGCTAGGTAGTCTCGCGGGCAAAGTCTACTACGACGCGAATTTCAACGGCCTCTTCGACACCGGCGATTCCGGTTTGTCGGGAGTGTTTATCACGCTGACGGGCGTCGACGATCGCGGCAGTCAGGTGTCTCTGACGACTGTCACCGATGCGAACGGCAACTATCAGTTCAGCCAACTGCGCCCAGGCACATACACCCTTACCGAGACGCAACCGGTCGGCTACGACGACGGTTCAGAATCGCTCGGAACACTAGGTGGATATGTGGGCCAGGACTTCTTCGCCAACATCCAACTGAAGGCCAATCAAGTCGGCGTCGGCTACAATTTCGCGGAATTCAAACAGGAATGATTTCGATCGTAAGTCATGTTCGCAATAGAAACTGTCCTCGATATGGCACTCGGAACCCACGAGTCAAGTGGCTGTACGAATAAGACTTTGGCGATAGCTGAACGCACGCAGTACGTTTCGAGAAGATCATGCGATAGAACGACGCGTTATGCTTGAGGAACGACCGAGCATCTCACTTTTGGCTATGGGATTTAACCCCTATGAGTATATGGGGTTAAATCCTTGGCAGACTCTTTGCCACGTCATTCACGCGGATTGGTTTGCGGCGATCGTCGCAGTTCACGTTTCCTCGTGCGGCTGGCTCGGTAGAATCTCTCCATGAGCAATGCGGAGAAGTACCTGCGGCCGGAAGTCATTCGCCAAGTGGCGAGGTTGGACTTGCGTGCGAAGTTCATCATCGAAGGGTTCCTGACCGGCCTGCACGGCAGTCCGTTTCAGGGCTTCAGCGTCGAGTTTTCCGAACACCGCAAATACACGCCGGGCGACGACCTCAAAGATCTCGATTGGAAAGTCTACGCCAAGACCGGCAAATACTATGTGAAGAAGTATCGCGCCGAAACGAACATGACGGGCCATCTGGTGATGGACTTATCGAAGTCCATGGGCTACACGTATCGCCAAGAACTCACCAAGTTCGAGTACGGAATTTGCTTGGCGGCGGCGCTCGCCTACTTGATGATCCATCAACAAGATCCCGTCGGCCTCGTCACCTTCGACGACAAGATACGCACGGTGTTACCGCCGAAAAGCAAGCGAAGTCAACTCGGGACGATGCTGTCATTGCTCGCGAATTTACAGCCGACGGGACAGACGGACATCGCCAACGGCCTGTTTCAACTGGCGGGATTGTTGCGGGGAAAGTCGCTGATTATGCTGTTCAGCGATCTCCTGACCGACCCCGACGCGGTCATGAAGAGCCTGTATCGGTTACGCCATGCCGGGCACGAAATCATCCTGTTTCACATTCTCGATGAAGCCGAGGTTCACTTTCCGTTTAGCGGCATGAACAGCTTTGAAGACCCCGAAACCGGCGTCGTAATGAAAGACATCGACGCCCGCGGCATCCGCGACGATTACCTGCAAAGCCTCGGCGAGTTTCAGGCCACATGGAAGCGCGAATGCGGCCTCGCCAACGTCGATTACGTGCCAATCGACACGAGCATCGGCTTCGAGGTCGCCTTGATGGAATACCTCGTCCAGCGCACCCGCCGGTTCTCGTGACGAGTGACGGATCGCCGCCCGATGAAGTTTTTGGGGGCGGCGTTACGATCATTTGCGGTCTATCGCTGCCCCCTCGGAGGTAGTGCGTTTCGCCGGTGACCCACGAGGCTTCGTCAGAAGCGAGATACACGACCGCAGGGGCGATATCATCTGGCTGCCCGATGCGCCCGAGGACCGTCTTCTCTCCACGCGACCGAAATATTGCGAGCTTGGGCTATCGCACTCCGTACGCTCGTTTCACGGCGTTTTCGGAACCGCGTGCGTCTGGAATGCGGTGCCCGTGCGTGGGATGATCTGTTCGTTGGCGTTCGTGCCAGGCGGGTTCGCACGCCAGCCTTCGACGCTTCGGCCGACTTTCGCGCCTTCGTTGAACAGCGCCGCCAGTTCGATCGGGTCGAACAGAAGTGCGTCGCCAGTGTCTTCATAATCCTGCCGTAGCGAGGTGAACTGGAATTTCATTCCCGTGAGGAGCGAGAGCGTGTAAATTCGCAGCAAGTCGTTCTGCGTCATCGCGTAAACCAGCGACGACACCGATTTGCCGAGTATGCCGAAGAGCTTCGCCCGCACGCACTCGGGGTCTGCGTACAACTTCCCGGCGATGATCGCGTAGACATTCGACCCGGCCAACGGTCGCGGGCCACGGCTGAGGTGCCCCGGTTCGAGCGTGAGGTGCGGCAATCGCACGAAGACTTCGCTCGTGACGCCGCCATCGACGTGCAGTTCGGTGTACTTCTTGCCGTTCACTTCGATTTCGATCCGGACCGGTGGAAACTCGCCGGGAACCGATGCAGAAGCGAGAACGATTTTACGGAAGAGATCGGCCTTATCGGCGCGATCCGACGCCGCAATTGCGCCGAGATCCCAGACGACGAGGCGCTTCGTATCGAGGTTCGTCGTGCCGACGAGCAAGCGTCGCCCGCATCGGTGACCCGCCGCCACCGCTTCGAGTAGCTCTTTGTCCACGGCTTTATCGATGAGCTTTTTCAACGGTGCCGACGATGCCAACGAATCGGTAAACAGTGCGATCGGCAGCCACTTGTTGTTCAGGATTTGTCGCGTCGTGACGGTCGTATAGAACTCGCGCAGTTTCGCATCGTATTCGCTGCCCAGGAAGGCGTAAACGGCGACGATCGCGCCCGTACTGACCCCCGTGGCGAGGTCGAACACGGGCCGCGTGCCGCTCTCGGTCCAGCCGCACAACACACCTGCCGAGAACGCCCCATATTTGCCGCCGCCGGACAGCGCGAGAATGTTGTACTTCTTGCCGTCGGGCGGCGCGACGGGTGGGCCGCCCTGCAATTGATTGGCGAGTTCCTCGAAGACGGTCGGTTCGGAGGCGCGGTACGAAGTCTGGCCGATTTCGGACCACGATTCGGGGTCCGGCGCGCAGCGTTTCTCCGCCATCCGGCAACCTGTCGCCGCGATCAGCGCCAGTACGACGATTGCCCTTGAAAATCGGCGACAGAATCCGATCTTTTCAACGACGACGTTTCGATTTTTATCCGCAGCATGAGGCAGACACAGCATGGCAACTCCCGCAACCCGTGGCCGGTTAGCGATCCTTGTAGGTGGCGGGCCTGCGCCCGGAATCAACGGTGTCATTTCGTCGGTCACCATCGAGGCCATCAACCAGGGCTGGGAAGTCATCGGCATCCGCGACGGGTTCAAAAACCTCGTCTCCGGCGACCTCACGAAAACCAAAACGCTCACCATCGCCGACGTCGCACCCTATTACAACCGCGGCGGCTCGTTGCTCGGCACCAGCCGCACCAACCCCGCTAAGAAAGACGAAGACCTTCTCCGCGTGATTTCGTCGCTCGATAAACTCGGTGCGAAGTACCTCGTCACGATCGGCGGAGACGATACCGCGTTTTCCGGCAGCCAAGTGTATAAACGAGCCGCTGGAAAGATCAAGGTCGCTCACGTTCCGAAAACGATCGACAACGACTTGCCCCTCCCCCCCGGAATCCCCACCTTCGGATTCGAGACGGCCCGGCACGTCGGCGTCGGCCTCGCACGCAACATTCACGAAGACGCCAAGACCACCACGCGCTGGTATCTCATCGTCAGTATGGGCCGGGCCGCAGGCCACCTCGCGCTCGGTATCGGCAAGGCATCGGCGGCGACTGTGACGATCATTTCCGAAGAATTCCGCGGCAATAAGGTCAAGCTCAGCCAGATCTGCGACATCGTCATCGGCTCGATCATCAAGCGGAGATCGCAAGGCAAAGAGTACGGTCTCGTCATTCTGGCCGAGGGCCTCATCGAAGCGATCGGCGAGAACAACCTCGTGACCGACCTCGGCCATTTCCGCCTCGAAAAAGATTCGATCGCCACAGCGAACAGGGCCGTGAAAGTCACCGATAAATGGCTCGCCGAGAACATTCGCGAATCGGCACAGGAACGTTGCAAGCTGCTCTCGAAAAAGGACGGCAGCAACGAATTTGAAGTCGAATCGATGATTCAAGTCCTCGGCGAAGACGAACTCAGCCGCTACGGCACGCTGCAACGCGACGACCACGGCCACCTGCGACTCGGCGAAATCGAACTCGGCCGCATCATTCGCAACCAACTCGATTGGCGGCTCGGCAAACTCGGCTTGAAGATCATCATGGTCGACAAAGACCTGGGCTACGAATTGCGATGTGCCGACCCGATCCCGTTCGATGCCGAGTACACGCGCAACCTCGGCTACGGTGCGGTCAAGTTTCTGATGTCTCCCGAATCGAGCGAATACGGCGCGATTGTCAGTTTCGTCGGCGGCAAAATGACCCCGCTGAAATTTGAAGATATGATCGACCCGAAGACCTCGCGAATGCGGCCGCGCCTCGTCGACGTCGACAGCGAAACCTTCGAGTGCGGTCGCCGTTACATGATCCGCCTCGAAGCCACCGACTTCGCCGACGCCGCCACGTTGGCCTCACTCGCCGAAGTCGTGAAAATGACCCCCGCCCAGTTCCGCCAACACTTCGAGTATCTGGTGAAGTAGCTTTCCTACGAGCCGCCGGGTTTTCCCGGCGGGGTTCTCCTCAAGCCGAAATGGTAGCCGAGACTCTACATTACGGTTTTGCCCACTTCACTAGCTCTTGCTCGATTTGTTCTCGTGCAGTTCAACTTGCGGAAAAGTGCAAATTCCTACAGAAATTGTGTCACAACTCGCGTGGTGCTGACTGTAAGATCCTGTAGACATAGAAACACCATCGTTAAAGGCATGGCAATGACACGACGACGCTTTCGACCGTACGTCACAGAACTCGAAGGTCGCGATGTTCCGGCTGCGCCGGCGCTTGCCCTGGGATCCGACCCCGGCGTACCTGCCATAGCGCGACTCGTCCGGCCAACCGGCGAGACGATTATTCAGGTCCAGCCATTCGGTGGCGGGTTTACCGGAGGCGTTCGCACCGCGACAGCCGACCTGACCGGCGACGGCGTGACCGACCTCGTCATTGCCGCTGGACCCGGTGGGCTGCCTTTAATCGAGGCCTACGACGGTGCGGACGGTCGACTGTTATGGTCCCAGTTGGCATTCGAGCCGACGTTTGCCGGGGGTGTGTTCGTAGCTGCCGCCGATTTCACCGGAGACGGACGGGCGGAAGTGATCGCGACCCCAGACGAGGGCGGTGGCCCAATCGTGAAGGTTCTCGATGCGAACGGAGGCACAATCACCGCGTTTTTCGGGATCGACGATTCTGCTTTTCGCGGTGGGGCACGAGCGGCCATCGGAGATGTCAATGGCGATCGCGTGCCGGACCTGCTCGTGTCGGCGGGATTCGGCGGTGGGCCGCGTGTGGTCGTCTACGGCTCGACCGGATTGCTAAATGGCCAACCGGTGAAATTGGTCGACGACTTCTTCGCCTTCGAGCCGACGCTCCGCAACGGGGCATTCGTCGGCCTGGGCGATTTGAATGCAGATGGGTACGCAGACTTGGTGTTCGGAGGCGGCCCAGGCGGTGGCCCGCGAATACTTGCACTGAATGCGTATCAATTACTTTCCGGCCTGCCACCCGACCTGACGGTCCTACTCAACCAGTTCGCCGGTGACGTGAACTCGCGGGCAGGGGTGCGGGTCGCCGTGGGCGACCTCACAGGTAACGGTACGGCGACTGTCTTCGCGTCGGCCGGCGACGGGACGCCTTTGACCGCCTACGATCGCTTCGGTACGCCCGTTTCCTTATCTACGACAATAAGTACATCTTTCGGCGGTGCGTCCATCGCCAGCGTCGCCGTGCCAACGACGGGTGGCGCGTTCGGCGTACCCGGCTCCGCCAGTTGGATGCCGTTTAGCGTGACACCGCCGATCATCGTGCCGCCGATCAACGCGAATTCGCCTCCCGAACTAGGCACCTTCGACCCCTACATGCTGAAACCGGGGCAGGGGCTCACTTACGGGTTCCAAGTGCGGGACGCAGAAACGCCGACGGATCAGTTGCAGATTTCGGCAACGGCGTCCGATCCGAGTTTGCTTTCGGAGCTACGCGTAGAAGTGGACGGAGTGTCGCGGGTGTTGCAAATCCGGGCCTCGGCCACCATGACAGGAACTGCCACGATCGCTGTGACCGTGACCGACGCCGGTGGTCTTTCGACGACGCATTCGTTCTTGTTGACCGTTGATGGGACTCCCATTCCGCCCACGAATGCTCCGCCGTTACTGTCCGACTTTCAACCCGTAACCTTGCGGCCAGGTCAGGGGCTGACATACGGGTTCCAGGTGGCCGACGCCGAGACACCTGCTGAGGAACTAAAAACGTCCGTCGTCGTTTCGGACGATCGAGCGTTTTCGGAACTGCGGTTGGAAGGCAGCGGAACCAATCGCACGCTAGTCGCCCAGGCGGCGACGGGTGTGAACGGGACGGTGACGGTGCGAGTCACCGTCACCGATGGTAGTGGGTCCGTCACTGCCCACGACTTTGAAGTAACGGTAGAGGGCACGGCAGGGAACGGGATGCCGCCAGTGATTCCACCGCTCATTTCGCCGAACACACCGCCGCGCGTGGCCGTTCTCAGCGATGTCACGCTCCAACAGAATCAGAGATACACCGGCCAGTTCGAGATCGACGACGCGGAAACGCCCGCCGACCAGTTGCAAGTGACGGTCTCGTCGTCGAACCCGAATCTGCTATCGGAACTGCGAGTCGAACCGGGCGGGCGGGTCCGCACGATCGTCTTCCGAGCTGCCGAGGGTGGTGGGCGGGCGACGATTACCGTGTCCGTACGGGATGCCGGCGGGCTGACCACGACGCGCTCGTTCGAGGTGACAGTCCCCGGCACGCCGGTGGTACAGAATCCGAACCCGAACCCCAATAACGCACTTTTGAAGAACCAGTATATCTCATCGCTCGTCGTGGGCTTCTACGAAGGGCAATATCGAACGACGGTTTGGGACGAAACCAAACCCACTGGGGAAAATGAGCAACTGGATCATGTGGTCCAAGTGCAAATGAACATTACGGAAGTGAAGGCGAATGCGCCGAACAGCGATCCGGAATCGAACGTCCCTTTTACCGGCTTCAGTTATAAAGGGAGAATGATCGTTCACTCCGCAGGTATGACTCCTACCATCGAAGTGGATATTGAAGGAACGTTCTATCTGGAACAATATCCGAAGACGGGTATACCGATGCTCGGATCGATGACCATCTTAACGAAAGGTGTGACAACTTTCACAAATCAACAGTACGTTTATACGCTGGAAGCCAAGTGGAATAATGGGAATGTGACTACGAACACCTTCGATTTTCAACAGCCTGGTCGATATCACTCTTCGGCTCCGAACGGGACGTTGGTGCTGATGCGAAGGCCATAAGCAAAGTGGCCAAAGCCCTACGTTTCAAAATCTCGGCGTGCGAAACTACGGGAACGTCGTCAACTTCGACGATCTGTGATTGGCATTTCTTCACATTCAAACGACGACCGCGCCGGTACACGATGAACCGGCACCGGCGGTGCAGCCGTAGCAATGTTGGGCGGTGAGGATCGTGCGGGTGGCGAACGCGGCGGCGTCGAAATCGCGGATGTGGCCAATCCGCAAATCGAGCATCTGGTTGAAATCGCAATCGAAGAGTTGGCCGTCCCAGCCTACGGAAACCAGCGAGCGGCACATGACATTCTCAGCGGCGTTCGGGTTGAACGCAGCGATCAGTTTCTGCATGTAGTTGGCGTACTTCCCGGACTTTTGCAGGTCGTCCAGAAAGCGGTTAATCGGCATGTTCGCGATCGTGAACAGTCGCGTGAAATGGATGCCGTGGCGTTCGGCAAGCTCACGTTTGTAGGTCGCTTCGAGCATCGCTTGCGGGGGCGGCAAACTCGCGCCGCCGGGGTTGTACACCAGCGACAACGGCAACTTCGCATCGTGCCCGTAACCGAGATCGTTCAAGCGTCGAATGGCGCGAATCGACTTGTCGAACACGCCATCGCCACGCTGTTTGTCGACGGTCGATTCGGTGTAACACGGTAACGATGCGACGACTTCCACGCGGTTCGCGGCGAGGAACTCGGGCGTATCGGTGAAGCCAGGCGCGAGCAGAATCGTCAGGTTGCAGCGGTCGATAACATGGCGACCCAACGCGCGCGCACGGCTGACAAACCAGCGAAAATTCGGGTTCATCTCCGGTGCGCCGCCGGTGATATCGAGCGTACCGATGTTCGCCGATTGCATCGCCGTCAGGCAATGCTGCATCGTTTCCAACGTCATGATTTCGCGGCGATCTGGCCCCGCATCGACGTGGCAATGGTGACACGTCTGGTTGCACATTTTCCCAATGTTGACTTGCAGCGTATCGATGCGCGTCGCCAGCAATGGGAAGAACTTCGCCTCGGCGAGCTTCGCCTCGAACGGCGTTTCGTCCGCACGCGGCAGAAGCTGTCGACGCTGTTCGGCGGCGTCCGCCAGTGGGTGGCCTTGGCGCAAAAGTGTCAGTGCGGCCATCGAAAATCATCCCCCGTTCGCAATGCGTTCTTTCCAGGCTTGCCGCAACCCAGCCTCCAACCGACGCACGTAACCCGGCCCATCCGCCACCGCCGACTTCGCCATTTGCGACCGCAAACCCGCACGGATTTCGGCCAGCCATTCGCGGTTTGAACTCCAAACTTTCGCGAGTTCGATCAGATTCGACGGACTATCGGCGATGAATTCCGAGAGGCCGATATGCGTGAGGATACTCGCACCTTGCCGCGAAACGTAGCTCGCGCCGGCAATCGTCAGCGTCGGTACGCCCATCCAAAGTGCATCGCACGTCGTCACACCGCCGTTGTACGGGAACGGGTCGAGCGCGAAGTCGATCATCGAATAGGCTTCAAAATAATCCTTGCGAGGCAGGCGGAATACGAGTTCGATGCGGTCGTGCTCGACGCCCGCCGCCGCGAATTGTTCGGTCAACCGCTTCGCCGCCGCCTGCGATTGCCCCGCCAATAAGACGAGCCGCGACGAGGGCACATCGAGCAGAATCTTCGCCCACGTTGCCAGGCATTCGTCCGAGATCTTCGCGGCGTTGTTCAAGCAACCGAAGGTGAACGTCGTGCGATCCGCGGATGGCAACGGCGCGACGGCGGGCGCATCGGACGGCGGGTGATACGCCCATGCGAGACCATCGAGCCGCAACAGTCGTTCGACGTAAAACGGCTCGGTGAGGCCCGGCGGGTCGGAAATTTCATCGGTGATGCGGTAATCGACGGCGGGCAAACCGGTAGTGTTCGGGTAGCCGAATAGCGTCGCCTGAATCGGTGCGGGCCGATACGCCATCGCGAGCAACCGGTTGCCGGCGGTGTGCCCGCTGAGGTCGATGAGCACGTCGATTTTGTCCGAACGAATCTGGTTTGCAAGTTGCTCGTCGTTCATGCCAGGGACGGCACGCCAACGGTCGGCTTTCTTCTGTAGAAATAGCGTTTTGTCGTCGGGCCGTGCAACTTGCGCGTAGGCGGTCACGTGGAATTGCGTGCGGTCGTGATGCGTGAAAAGTAGCTCGATGAAACCGGCAACGGTGTGCGCGCGGAAGTCGCCGGAAAGATACCCGACATGCAGACGGCGATTCGGGTTCTTATCGACGATCGTGGGCGAAGGCGGCGTTGCACCGGGCGCGAACAACTTGCCCCAGTGCAGGTGTTCGCGGGCGATTTCTTGCGGTGTCAGATTCGACGAATAATTCAACGTCAACAGCAAGTTACTCTGAATCGCTGCCGCACTCGGGCGAATCTCGACGGACTTCCGCAGTGCGGCAATCGCTTCGTCGGCGCGACCTTGTTCGGTCAAGTTTGTGCCGAGGTTGCTCCACGCATCCGCGTAATTCGGGTTGATGCGCACTGCTTCGTAATAGTGTGCGGTGGCATCGTCTTTCCTGCCGAGGGCTTCGTACGCCAGTGCCAACGTGTTGTGGGCGTCGGCGTATTCGGGGTTTAGCGCGATCGCTCGGTGCAACAACTCCACCGCTTCGGTCGGTCGCCCGCCGTTGGCGATTGCCAGACCGAGGTTGTTCAAGCCTCGCGGGTCGTTCGGTTTCAATGCGACGTAGCGGCGAAACTGCTCGATGCCCTCGTTGATCTGCCCCGAACGTAACAGCACGTCGCCGAGGCGGTTGTAGGCATCGGAGTGTTGCGGCTCGATGCCGATCGTTTGTCGGAACGATTCCGCAGCCACGCCGAGTTCGCCGAGTGCGGTGTAGGCCAAGCCCATGTTGAAGTACGAACTCGCATGGTTGGCGTTCCCGCGTAAGCACGATTGATATTCGGCAATCGCCTCGCGGAACTGCCCGACGCGCCGGTAGAGGTTGCCGAAGTTGTAATGCGCGTCCGGGTAGCCGGGGCTGGCGGCGAGGCACATCGCGTAACACTGCGCGGCTTCGTCGAGTTTCTCTTGCCGTACGAGCACCGCGCCGAGGTTGCAAAGCGTCGCCGAGTGGTTCGGTAGCTTCTGCAAAATCGAACGGTACATCTGCTCGGCCGCAGGGAGTTCGCCCGCCTGATGCAACTCGACGGCAGCGGCGAACACCTGGGTAATGTCGGCCACGGGTCACCTCGCAAAACGGTACGGGTGGCGTAAAAAAACCCGGCACCGGGCCGGGTTACGGAAATTCAACCGACCGCCTCGGCAGGCCATTACTCGCCGACGTAGGCCAACAGACCGATGAATCGCGCCCGCTTCACGGCGGCGGACACCGCACGCTGATACGTCGCACACAGCCCGCTACGCTTGCGGCTGAACATCTTGCCTTGGCCGCTGACCATCTTCTTCAGCGAGGAGACATCCTTGAAGTCGACGAACGCCGGGCGTGGGCATCCTTCCTTCGTACAAAAC